>JBHENB010000150.1:0-502 GCA_046262255.1 Chitinophagaceae bacterium | reverse complement strand
AGCACAAATTGCAAAATTAAAACGCGATCAAAACAAATCAGAGAAAATTAAAAAAGGCACTAAAAATATGGAAGAAAATAAATCCGGGAAGAGCAACGCTTCTCCCTCTCCACTTGTGGAGAGGGCAGGGGAGAGGGAACAAATACAATACGATGATTTCGCAAAGCTTGATCTGAAAGTAGGAACCATTTTATCTGCAGAAAAAGTAGAGAAAGCCGATAAGCTTTTAAAGCTGGAAGTAAAATAAAAGAAGGAAGTTCTGTTACATAAACCGGTCTGAACGCTGAAGCCGGTCTGAACGCTGAAAGCGGTCTGAACGATTAGTTACAATTTATTTTTTAATCTGTTATTATTATGCAGAAAAGAATTATTAAAAAAGTTGCTGTATTAGGAAGCGGGGTTATGGGAAGCCGCATTGCCTGTCATTTTGCAGGCATCGGTTTGCAGGTATTGTTGCTCGATATTGCACCCCAAGATGCTGCAGATGAAAAAAGCCGGAATA
>JBHENB010000149.1:0-514 GCA_046262255.1 Chitinophagaceae bacterium | reverse complement strand
GGGCATGGCGCTGACGTCATTTCTTCTATCATGGAAAACTTTCGGTTTGACCGTGTTTTTTACAGCGGGAGCACCCATGTAGGCACCATTATTTACGAAATGGCTGCAAAAAAATTAGTGCCGGTAACTCTTGAAATGGGAGGTAAATGCCCATGTATTATTGAAAAAGATGCGAACCTCAGAATAGCTGCACGAAGAATTGCAGTAACCAAATTCAGCAATGCAGGACAAATGTGTGTGGCTCCTGACCATGTAATTGTGCACCAGGATGTAAAAGAAAAATTTGTACATGAAATAAAAAAGGCTATCCATGATTTTTACAACTCAGAAGAACAAAAAAACTACTATGGTAAAATCGTAAATGAAAAACACTTCCGTCGCTTACTGGTATACATGAAAGAAGGTGATGTTATTTATGGGGGAAGTTATAATGGAGAGCATCTGTTTATAGAACCAACCTTAATTGAAAATGTTTCACCGGATTTTGCGATGATGAAAGAGGAATTTTTTGGAC
>JBHENB010000148.1:0-517 GCA_046262255.1 Chitinophagaceae bacterium | reverse complement strand
GGGTTAGGACGCCTGAAAGAAGAAGTCATCACCCGAAGATCGTTCATCAAATAGCCATTTGTCCATTCCCATGCCGTTATTGCCAGGTAACTTTCTTTAGCTTTTGATAAAGACATGTTGGGTGAACAGATAACTAGTGGTCGTATATATGCTTCGGTGAAACTGTTTCTTTGTAACAGATCATAGCTTAATTCAATTAATTTTTCTGGGCTTATATTGAATGGAATTCCGACTGCCTCCGCAGAAGAATGCAGGCGATCGTAATGCTCCTTTGCTTTAAAAATACAAATACCATTTTCAGTTTGATAGGAACGAAGGCCTTCAAACACTGCATAACCGTAGTGCAGCGATTGCCCGTAAAGATCTGTTTTGGCCTCTGAGGCTTTTACAAACTTTCCGTCAAAATAAATTATAGTGTTCTCGTTGTAATACATCATTACTTTTCAGTGTCATAGGTATAAAAAAAGCGACCTGCTTCGGGAGGCAGGTCGCTTTGTATTTTTGTCTTTTTGTCTTA
>JBHENB010000147.1:0-527 GCA_046262255.1 Chitinophagaceae bacterium | reverse complement strand
GGTCTTAATAATTCCTTATTGTGCAAACAATATTTTGAAAAAATCGTTCATAATCTTAACTTCATAGTACAATTGCAGCATAATGCTTTTGCCTATGACCTCGCAAATTTTACCTTCTATTTATTATTGTTCACTGATAAAATTTAAGATTACTATGAACGTAAACATTCAAACCCTGCATTTTGACGCAGACACAAAACTGGTATCATATGTAGAAAAAAAGCTTTCGAAGCTTGCCCAGTTTCATGAAAGAATTACAAAAGTTGATGTGTTTTTAAAATTGGACAACGTGGTTCACAACATTAAAGACAAGATCGCAGAGATTAAAGTACATGTTCCCCGTCACGATTTTTTTGTAAAACATTCTTCTAAATCTTTCGAAGAAAGTTTTGATATTGCATTAGATTCCGTTATTACTCAAATAAAACGAAAGAAAGAAAAGTTAGCAGCTTAATAATTTATCCCCCGAAAACGGGGGATTTTTTTTGAACAAAACCTTTCATCTTTAAACCTGTTTTTATATACGT
>JBHENB010000146.1:0-572 GCA_046262255.1 Chitinophagaceae bacterium | reverse complement strand
TCCTATGTCCCCGCCATCCTATGTCCTAGCCGTGTCTCTGTGAGATAAGTTGTGTACAGCAGGCACGGCGCTAAGTTTGGCTAACCGCCGTGTCACTGGCTAACGCACAGCAACCCAAAGTAGACACGGCGAGGACCAGGAATGTATTTAAATGCACATCAATTTTTTGTAGTTATTGGTCGGCGGCCAACAACAACATCCGGCTTTGGCGTTCATTCACATATTTGAAGTTTCCACCTCTTGTAAATTCACGGTCATCTACTCATATGTATCAGCGCTAACTACAAGAATAGTGGATGATACTCACGCTGCTGATAGAAGAAATCAATAGTAATAACTCTACAAACTCTACTCTTCGTATATCACTGATGTTAACCGCAGGGTTGCCATCTATTAAAATGAAATCTGCTTTCATTCCTTTTTTGATTTGTCCGTACTGCTTTTCCAACCCAAAGGCTTTTGCCGGATTGTATGTAGCAATCTTTAGTACTTCGTTCGCGGGAATTCCTGCCTCGTGAAATATTTCTAATTCCCTATGCAACGCTATTGCATTGCCGCCATCGGTTCCAGCA
>JBHENB010000145.1:0-589 GCA_046262255.1 Chitinophagaceae bacterium | reverse complement strand
CGTTTATACACCGGAATTTCAATTGGCAGATGTAACAATAGATGGTACTACATATCGCTGCATTTTAAAAGACCTGCAATTTGGAAAAGTATCTGATGAATTGATACATGTAGATCTGCTTGAGTTAGTAGAGGATAAAAAAGTAGTGGCAAGTATTCCTTTAAAATTTACAGGTGTTGCCGCCGGTGTAAAAGATGGTGGTCGTATGATAACTAAAATGAAGTCGTTAAAAGTAAAAACTTATCCGAAACATTTAAAAGAGCAAATTGAAGTTGCAGTTGATAAATTAACAATTGGTGAAAACCTGCGTGTAGAAGATGTAAAAGATGAAAACTACGAAGTAATGAATTCACCTCGTATTCCAATTGTATCTATAGTTACTACCCGCGCTTTGCGCCAGGAAGATGCTACAGCGGATACAGCCGCTCCAGCAGCACCAGGTGCAACTCCGGCTAAAGGTGCCACGCCAACACCTGTACCAGCAGCAGCGGCACCTACAAAAGCAGCCGCTCCTGCAAAAGCGGCTTCCGGAAAGAAATAGACTTAGAACTTAATAACCCGCTACTTATTTTAAAGGGCGGTTTTTTTA
>JBHENB010000144.1:0-618 GCA_046262255.1 Chitinophagaceae bacterium | reverse complement strand
AAACAAGTTATCCAAAAGAGAAGATAAAAGTTTTACTGCTGGAAAATATAAGTGATATAGCTGTAAAAAATTTTACCAGACAAGGGTATGCGCAAGTAGAGAAAAAAAATAAAGCTTTAAGTGAGGATGAGCTCATTTCATTGGTTAAGGATTGTCACATTTTGGGTATTCGTTCCAAAACACTGATCACTGATAATGTGTTGGAGGCAGCAAAAAAGTTGCAGGCAATTGGATGTTTCTGCATTGGTGTAAACCAGGTAAATCTGCAGCAAGCTACAGAAAGGGGAGTGGCTGTATTTAATGCTCCATACAGCAACACCCGTTCGGTAGCGGAACTGGTTATCGGAGCTGCTATTATTTTAATAAGAAGAATTCCGGATAAAAATACTTCGGCGCATAAAGGAATCTGGGACAAAGATGCAACTGGCAGTTTTGAATTACGAGGTAAAACTTTAGGAATAATAGGGTATGGAAATATCGGATCTCAAGTAAGCGTACTTGCAGAAGCATTCGGTATGAAAGTGTGCTTTTATGATGTTGAAACAAAACTGCCTTTAGGCAACGCAACAGATATGCATTCTTTAAAAGATTTACTCAACCAGTCAGATGTTGTAACAC
>JBHENB010000143.1:377-641 GCA_046262255.1 Chitinophagaceae bacterium | reverse complement strand
GTGTATGTGTTTCCTTGGCGAATTTTTGAAATTCTGCAGCGCATTCTCTTATCTGCGATACACTTCCCGGAGAAGATTCCACATACTGTGACTGCATGGTTTGAATAGAATCCACAATAACCAGTTGTGGTTTTAATTTTTTTATTTCCTGGAAGATGGTTGAAGTATTTGTTTCAGTGAGAAGATAAAAATTTTCATTATTAACTTTCAACCTGTCAGCCCGCATCTTGATTTGCTGTTCACTTTCTTCTCCGCTTACATATA
>JBHENB010000143.1:0-292 GCA_046262255.1 Chitinophagaceae bacterium | reverse complement strand
CCGCAGTTCTGACAAAAGAATGCAGTCTTAGTTTTACTCATAATTTATGTAACACGTAAAGTAAAGATCTTTTTGCGGGAGAATTAAAACGAAATAAAAGCTCGTTACCGGATTTGCAATTGATACAAAGCAAAAGGGTCAGTATTTCTACTAACCCTTTATACTTACTAACCCATTAAATTCTATAGCTAAATTACAAATTGCTACCACATTAGCAAATTAATTTTTGGGGTTGTGTATAAATTCCTCCAAAGCCCACAATTTTTTCTCAAGGAAAAGAACTGCGTATGAT
>JBHENB010000142.1:0-660 GCA_046262255.1 Chitinophagaceae bacterium | reverse complement strand
CATAGAGACTGAAATACCAGCGACCGCATGTTTGCGTTTTCGGCTGAAGAAGAAATTGATACAAGCATTCTTTCAATAGATCCGGACAAAGTTCTTAATCTTCCTACTCCATATAGTTTAAAAATAGTATTGTAACGAGCAGATAAAATACCACTTAAAGAATCTTTATTTCTTACGTTTTGAGAATTTAAGTTTAATGACCCATAATTAACTTCTCCAACCATTATGGAAGTTTGCAAAGTAGTGTCACCACCATTAAATCTAAGGGTATAATTAAATACAGCTGTCGCACCGGTAGTAGCATCCTGAAATACCCATTGGTCAGATTGACCACTACCACCACCACATTGACCAATTGGAACACAATAGCCCACTTCTGGACAGTATACATAACCATATGGACAATCAGGAACACACTGTCTTAACTCATAATCCCAGTGATAACCCTCCTCGCCACTGCGGAACATAATCGGGAGATATTTTACCAGACTTTTGTATAAGTGCATCTGTTTTATTCTCTTTTCTATAATCACTTTTTTTACAGGAGTTAATTAAAAAAACAATTGTGGAAATTATGGCCAGACAAGCTATTATTTTAGCAAGTAAGGCTGGTGATGATGTTTTCCTCATGTCTTTGGAATTATGTTAACTAAATTTAAC
>JBHENB010000141.1:434-671 GCA_046262255.1 Chitinophagaceae bacterium | reverse complement strand
GGCTGCACAAAGGTGCACAGCCAACTGATACTGTACGCAGGATATTAAGCTTTAAAGGAGTACTGTTCCTTAAGCATTTACTGCGTGGTGTTAGTCTTGGCTTGTTTGATGAGGCAACTGCAATGGAGAAATTCACAAAGTGGAGCGGTGAGCATGAGCAGGAATTTGCAAAGCGCCAGGAAAGCCATAAAAAAGCAAGACCAAAAGGCAACCAGCCTTATGTAAAAAGAGAAGCTC
>JBHENB010000141.1:0-302 GCA_046262255.1 Chitinophagaceae bacterium | reverse complement strand
GGACTTTTTTATTTCTTAACCGCAAAGTGCGCTAAGAAGACGCTAAGAGCCGCAGAGAGACTTTGCGTTTACTTTGCGATTACTTTGCGTTTCTTTGCGGTTAGATATGGATAATTATTTTAAAATAGGCAAGCTCGTAGCCACTTACGCACTCAAAGGAGAAATAATCCTACAGCATAGTCTCGGTAAAAGGACTTCTTTAAAAGGCCTGGAAACGCTTTTTATAGAAGAAAAAAAAGACAGTTTCATTCCCTGGTTCATTGAATCGGCAAAAGCAAAAAGCGAAACAGAAACCTACATAA
>JBHENB010000140.1:0-679 GCA_046262255.1 Chitinophagaceae bacterium | reverse complement strand
GCTGGATACTGTAAATGCTGCTAAACCTTCATTCCTCTGGTCTGCGCTGCATCAACCCTATTTTTTCCAGTTTACACCTCACTTCCGGATAGTTATAATGTATCCATTCCTTCCCTGGCTGGGGCTAATGATATGCGGGTACTGTTTGGGAAAATTACTTAAACATTCTGTTAATGGAGAATACAGAAAAAGATTTTTGCGTATCACAGGAATAATTCTAATTCTGTTGTTTATAGCAATAAGATTTATCAATATTTATGGAGATCAAAATACCTGGACAGAACAACAGTCAGGTACATTTACATTACTGGATTTTCTTGATACAACAAAATATCCGCCTTCACTTCTATATATGTTAATGACTATAGGACCGGCACTTATTTTTCTCTCTTATGCAGAAAAAGCTAACAACTGGTTTAGCTGCGATGGATTTTCTTTTTTGCTTCAGGTCATTCATTTAATGAACTTGTTTTTCCCAACCAGCATGAAGGGAATATGCCGTCAGGAGTGGGTTATCCGCTATGGGAAGTGTACCTGGTGTGGCTGTTGGTGATTGTGCTTTTATATTTTCCGTGTAAATGGTATGCGAACTATAAAGCCACACATAAGCATTGGTGGCTGAGTTATTTATAATCAGCATTAGGCACATGAAAAAGACCCTGTTCTTATTTTTTTATTT
>JBHENB010000139.1:0-682 GCA_046262255.1 Chitinophagaceae bacterium | reverse complement strand
GCCATCGGCACCGACCGGCCGCGGTGGGACTTCGGGCTGTCGAACGCGCCGCGCGTGTAGCTCTCGGCGACGCGCACGCGCGACGCCGTCCAGTCGACGTCGGTCCAGCGCAGTCCGATCAGCTCGCCCTGGCGCAGGCCGGTCATCGCGGCGCACAGGTACAGCGGCCGCTCGACGGCGCCGAGATGATCGTCGGGGACCGCGCGCAGGAGCGCGTCGAGCTCCTCGCGCTGCAGGAAGCGGATGCGGCGATGGGAGTGGCGCGGCGTGCGCGGCCGGTCGACGAGCGCGACCGGATTAGTAGTCGCCCAGCCGCGCTTGATCGCGAACGCGAAGACGCCGTGCAGGAAGTTCAGCTGGTTGCAGACGGTCTTCGACGACAGGCCCGACGTGCGCTTCGCCCGCAGGAACGCCTCGACACGCGCGGCGTCGATCCGGTCCAGCGGCCGATCGCCGAAGAACGGCGCCAGATGGCGGCGCAGGTAGCCGCGGTAGTCGGCGACCGTCGTGCGCTTGCGCTCCATGACGAACTCGAGGTGCTCGATGTACGCCTCGCCCGCCTCCCCCACGGTGCGCCGCTGCGCGCCGGCGATCACGACGTCGGTCTCGATCCGCCGGCGCAGCTCGCGCTCGGCCTGCACGCGCGTCAGCCCGTCCGCCGACCCGGATGAGCGCTTGGGCC
>JBHENB010000138.1:452-692 GCA_046262255.1 Chitinophagaceae bacterium | reverse complement strand
TCAATGTTTTTTTCAAACTCACTTATATTTTCTTCCCGTACACTTACCACTACCCTGCTTTGTGCTTCACCGAACCAGTATGCATCTGGCCTCACCCCCAACCCCTCTCCACTGGTGGAGAGGGGAGATTGTGCAACATTAAATCCAAGATCATTATTAAAGCTGCTTTCAGCAAGCGTAACAAAAAGCCCGCCTTCACTAACATCATGTGCGGACTGGATAATTTTATTCTTTATTAAA
>JBHENB010000138.1:0-285 GCA_046262255.1 Chitinophagaceae bacterium | reverse complement strand
GGTGCAGGTGAAAACTCTATTTCCAGGATCTTATGCAAATATTCTGAGGAATTGATATCGTTTTTACTTTCTCCCAACAGGTAAATCACATCACCAGGTGTTTTAAAATCCAATGTCATCTTATCATCCATGTTATCCAATACTCCCACCATACCAATGGTAGGCGTAGGATACACAGGTCCGGATGGAGATTGATTATAGAAACTCACGTTGCCACCGGTTACTGGTGTATCGAATTTTTTACAAGCTTCACTCATGCCTTTAATTGCATGCACAAATTGATAA
>JBHENB010000137.1:481-733 GCA_046262255.1 Chitinophagaceae bacterium | reverse complement strand
TCTTATTTCTTCACTTATAATACTTTGGAAACGTGCTACCATATCAGGATAAGGATGAGGCCCTACTACGCTCCCAATAATATAATGTGTATCCTCCGGATGATTTATCCAATCTCTTATAGCTTCATTGGTAGCATCTTTTAATGTTTTACTTCCGCTTACTGCCGGTATAACGGTTGCCCCCAACATTTTCATTCTTGCAACATTGGGCGCCTGTCTTTCCATATCTTTTTCACCCATATATACAATACA
>JBHENB010000137.1:0-238 GCA_046262255.1 Chitinophagaceae bacterium | reverse complement strand
CAAAGGTCTTCGCGTTTAAGATAGATTGTCGCTTTATATTTTTCACTTAACCTTTCAGCTAAAAATAAAGGGGTTGGTCTTCCAACATAATCTTTTAAAAGATGATCAAATTCTTTTTTAAAACCTTCCTCATTCATTATTGACAAATATCTTTCCTGCAACTCCTTCACATTAGGGTATAACATTTCAGGAATGAATGCGCCGCCAAATTCGCCATAATAGCCACGTTCATTTATGT
>JBHENB010000136.1:0-769 GCA_046262255.1 Chitinophagaceae bacterium | reverse complement strand
GGGTGTACCCCAAAATATAAAAATCCTTATAACTGTTTATGTATAAAGGTTTACACCGGGCTATTGTGGTGTGGGGCGGGATCGAACCGCCGACACAAGGATTTTCAGTCCTTTGCTCTACCGACTGAGCTACCGCACCAACATAATTAATTCGGGCAGCAAATATAAGATTTTACTCCTAGTTGCCGTATTCACACAAAAACTTTATTCGCATTATTTTTAACTGCTCCCAGCTGTAGTTGCCATCTGCCAGTTCCTCTTTTGCTATATCCAAACTGGAGGTCTGACAACCTTTGAAATAATCAATGATCTCTTCTCTTTCATATTCCTCAACAAGGTCTTCAATGGCATAATCCAGGTTCAGCTTTGTTCCGCTGGCCACAATTGTTTCCATCTCTTCTAAAAGCTCTTCCAGCTTTAAGGTTTTATTTCTTGCAATAAGCTCTAACGGCATTTTCTTGTCAACGTTCTGAATAATAAAAACCTTATTGTTGTTTTTATTCAATACGCTTTTCATTACAAATTCATCAGGCTTCTCAATTTCATTTTCCTCAACATATTTATTTATCAACGCAGCAAAGGGTTTTCCAAATTTTAAAGCCTTGCCTTTACTAACCCCCTGGCATTTTTCTAACTCCTGTATAGTTGTTGGATAGAGTGTTGCCATATCCTGTAAACTATTTTCAAGAAACAGAACAAACGGTGGAAGATTGTGCCTTTTGGCTTCCTGCTGGCGAAGCTGCTTCAACATTTCAAACAATCTTTCATC
>JBHENB010000135.1:493-791 GCA_046262255.1 Chitinophagaceae bacterium | reverse complement strand
GTCTTTCCTTTAAGGAAGTAAGCGCGCTGCTTGCTGATGCTCACCACGATTTTCGGCTGACCGGAAACGCCCTCATCATCCCAAAAACCACCGTCCAAGTGAGAGGGGACAATGGCCCTGAGGGTATCGGTCGTGGCCTGCTGGGCGGTTTCCAGCTCAGCGCAGCCCGAACCCAGGGCCAGAAGGCAAAGCGCAAACGAGGTTCGGACGAGTTGCTGGCCGGACATGAGGATGCGCATAGTAGTGCGTCCCATTCCCGGTTCAACCCCAAACATTTCGATCCGCAGAGCGCGAAAAA
>JBHENB010000135.1:0-254 GCA_046262255.1 Chitinophagaceae bacterium | reverse complement strand
GAGAAGAAGGAACCAAAGCGCGCAACCCCCACGCCTGCTCCCGCGCCGGAGCCCGAGTCCACACCAGAGCCGGTCCAGGAAAGCACGCCGTCCCCCGACCGTTTTCGATAGGGACCGGTGAGGGAGGGATTCGAACCCTCGGTACTAAATCGGTTTCCCTGCGTCCGTCATTACCTGGGGAAATGAACACGGGCGAAAGCCATTGGCGCCGGTAAACGTATGCCTATCGTTAGGCGAAATGGCGAGCATTCATC
>JBHENB010000134.1:0-792 GCA_046262255.1 Chitinophagaceae bacterium | reverse complement strand
AGAGTGCAGCTAAAATTTTTGTTGAGGATAATAAAGAAGTAGCAGAAGCATAAACAATATGAAAATGAGAAAATGTCGCAATGTGAAAATCAAGCAACAATTTTCAAATTTTCAAATTTTCAAATTTTCAAATTATAAAGACATGAAACTGTCTGACGTTTTAATAAGACCGGTATTATCAGAGAAAGTGAACAGGCAAACTGAAAAGCAGAACCGTTACACTTTCGTGGTAGACAGGAAAGCAAACAAATACGGCAGGACGTAATGCACAAGGTCGCAGAAGCATGCGTTACCTCGGCGGCGGTCATAAAAGGATGTATCGTATTGTTGATTTTAAGAGAGATAAAAAAGATATTCCTGCCACAGTAAAAACTATTGAGTACGATCCAAACCGCAGTGCTTTTATTGCATTGGTTAATTATAGTGATGGTGAAAAGCGCTACATACTTGCGCCTCAGGGTTTACAGGTTGGCGCTACAATTTTAAGTGGAGACAGTGTTGCGCCTGAACTGGGTAATGCTTTGCAATTAAAGGCCATGCCTTTAGGTACTGTAATTCACAACGTTGAAATGCAGCCGGGCCAGGGTGGTAAACTGGTTAGAAGCGCAGGCGCATCTGCCCAGCTTTCTAATAAAGAAGAAAAGCATGCGGTATTAAAAATGCCAAGTGGTGAGTTAAGAAAGATATTGATCAATTGCTACGCAACAGTTGGTGTTGTTAGTAATAGTGATCACAGCTTACAGAGCATGGGTAAAGCTGGTAGAAACAGGTGGAGAGGTATCAGGCCAAGAG
>JBHENB010000133.1:357-815 GCA_046262255.1 Chitinophagaceae bacterium | reverse complement strand
TCCTCTCCAAAGGAGAGGAAAAAGTAGAAAATAAAAAAGTAAAAAAATTGAAATGCTAAATAATATTTATAAACTATAAAACTAACTCTCCCTTTAGGGAGATGGAGGGTTTCATTATGCAATTACTTACTCCTGGTTTCGGTTTGATAATCTGGACGCTGCTGGCTTTCCTGATCGTGTTTTTTATTCTAAAAAAATATGCATGGAAACCAATTCTTAATTCAATGAATGAGCGTGAAAAAGGAATTGCGGATTCTCTTGCAACAGCAGAAAGAATAAAAACAGAAATGTCTCAAATGAAAAGTGAGCATGAGGCATTGCTTGTAAAGGCCCGTGAAGAAAGAGGACAAATGCTTAGAGATGCAAAAGAAACAAAAGACAGGATCATTAATGAGGCAAAGGAGCAGGCTAAGATTGAGACAAACAAAATCATTGCAGACGCTCAATCAGTGATCAAT
>JBHENB010000133.1:0-347 GCA_046262255.1 Chitinophagaceae bacterium | reverse complement strand
AACTTTAGTTGTAGAAGTAAGTGAAAAAATATTGCGCAGGGAATTAAGCAATAAAGAAGAGCAGGAAAGGTATATTAAAGAGCTTGCAGAAAATGTAAAAATGAATTAAAAGCCCCCTCTAACTCCCCCAACGGGGGAGAACCGTAAGGCTATAATATTTTGAACTTCGTTAATGAATGTATTTTTAAATAATTTTAATCATCAAAGTCCCTCCGTTGGAGGGATTTAGGGAGGCTTTATGCAAAACCCACGATTAGCAATACGTTACGCAAAAAGCTTACTTGATCTTGCACAGGAACAGGGGAAGCTGGAAGAAGTATTTAATGATATGAAGCTGCTGAATGACC
>JBHENB010000132.1:0-889 GCA_046262255.1 Chitinophagaceae bacterium | reverse complement strand
CACCTGAGGGAGTACTAAGAAGCCACATGCAGATGTTTAATAACCGCAGAAGAGATTCTATTTACTTTAGTATTTTAAAGCATGAATGGCCGGGAATTATGAATAGCATTTTTGCTGATCTTGCTAATGCTTCAGTACAAGCTCCATCTATTTAGCACTACATCCCTGGTCTATTTTCCATATGCTTTTATGATCAGAATAAACGGCTAAGTCATCTTTTACTTTAACAAATTGATATAAAACTTCAGGGTAATACTACAAGTCTCATGATCTGCCAACCGGCGTTCCGGTGGATAACAATTAAAACCAGAAATATGAAAAAATTTATACCCATTTTAAGTATTGCAGTTGCAATGGCAGCTTGTAACACAACTCCGGAATCAGGTACCAATACAGCTTCCCCACTTGAGCAACCTGAAGCTATTACTGCAGACACCACAGGATTATCTGAGTTTCAGCAGTGGAAAGCACAAAATGAGCTTTCTGATGAAAGGGCATACAATCAGACAGCGGGTTATGCGGCTGCTGCTCCGGCAAAACAAAGGGTCTATAAAGCTCCGGTTAGAAGAACCGCTCCGGTTACTACTATTTATGAAAGACCTTCTTCAGTTGAAAATACAGGTTCAGGTACCCGCGTTTCTCAAACTCGTGAAGATGCGACAGCAAATAACGAAGGCACTGGTAGTGAAGGCACAGCACAAGGTTCTGGATCTTCACAGGGATCAGGATCTACTGAAGCTGAAAAGCCAGCAGCCAAAGAAGGTGTTAGTAAAGCGGCCAAAGGTGCTGTAATTGGTGGCGTTGGCGGGGCGGCTGCAGGTGCCGTGATTAATAAGAAGAACCGTGCAGCAGGTGCTGTAATTGGTGGTGTGATTGGTGCAGGTGGTGG
>JBHENB010000131.1:575-929 GCA_046262255.1 Chitinophagaceae bacterium | reverse complement strand
AAGTATAAATCCTATCTGGCAAAGTGATTATGCAACTGTTCATTTTGGTTTCGCGCCGCCGGATAGTATTCCGTATCGTGATAAGGATGTTTACCTGTTTGGACAATTAACCAATTATGCATTTACTGACAGCACTAAAATGCAATTCAATGCTGAAAAGGGGATTTATGAAACCGACCTTTTTTTAAAACAGGGATATTACAGCTATACTTATGTAATTGCCGATAAAAATAATTTTGCCAATCGCCAGGAAGTGGATGGAAATTATTTTGAAGCCGAGAATGTTTATACCATTTTAGTGTATTATAAATCTTTCAATGGCAGGTCAGACGAACTCATAGGTGCAGCTACAGT
>JBHENB010000131.1:0-565 GCA_046262255.1 Chitinophagaceae bacterium | reverse complement strand
ATATAGAAGCGTGGCGACATGAAGAATCTTTAAAGAGAACACAGGAAAGAAGGCCAGACTTATTATCGGGAGAATAAAGGCCTCACCCCCGTCCGACCGGGTCATCCGGGCGGGCTCCACCTCTCCCGAAAAATCGGGACAGGCTCTCTCCAATAGAGAGGGAGCGGTACTTCATCAATTAATAAACATAATATCTTCCACTTCATCTTTAGAATCTATTTTCAACAACCTTCGTAAGGCTCAGTCTTGTTCAAAGGAAAAATTTTGAAATGATAATGGATATATACAAACCACGCTGCATCCGACTTTTGGAGAGAGCATGTCCCGATTATTCGGGAAGGATATGTGGTGATTTCATTTTAACTATATTTGCAGCGGCAAGTCTTATACGGCCAGCTCCTGTTGAACTCCCCCAGGATCGGAAGATAGCAAGGGTAAATGGTTGAGCGGTGCGATATAAGTAACTTGCCATTTTTATTTCCTATTGGTCGATTTTTGATCTGTTGATTGTAATTTGCCTGTATGGATGCGTCAATTTTACAGAACCGGATCAAGTTTACAGAAC
>JBHENB010000130.1:0-948 GCA_046262255.1 Chitinophagaceae bacterium | reverse complement strand
ATTTTATACTTATTCAATGGCAATGTACCTAAACGAAGTGAAGGTAACTGGGCTTTTTGGGATGGTATAATAGATGGTCGTTCATCAAAATATATCTAGAACCAATATCATCGTTATGACGAATTGCCAAGATTATTAAACCCTTCTACAGGGTTTGTACAGAATGCCAATGATCCACCATGGACAAGCACTTATCCATTAGCGTTAGATCAAAAAAAATTTCCGGCTTATATGTCACCACAGGTAATGGGTTTTCGTCCTCAACGTGCTGTAAACATGATAAAGGATGATCACTCCATAACGTTTGAAGAATTGGTGGCGTATAAACTTAATACAGGTATGGAAGTGGCTGATCGTTTCCTTGATGATCTTCTTGCTGCTGTTCAACAATATCCGGACACAACTGCACAAAGAGCTGCAGCAATCCTGGAAAGATGGGATAAAGCAACTAATAATGAAAGCCGTGGTGCTGTGCTTTTTGCACGCTGGTTTGATATGCTGAATGAAAACATGTTCAGGACACCATGGAACCGGGAACAACCTGTGACAACACCAGATGGATTGAAAGATCCCCAAAAAACTGTAGAACTGTTGAAGCAGGCAGCAACTGAAGTGGAGAAGACATACGGCGCCCTGGATATAGCATGGGGGGAAGTGAACAGGTTTAAGGCAGGAACTTATGATGTACCCGGCAATGGAGGGTCCAGTAAATATGGAGTTTTTAGAACCATGCAGTTTGGCAGGAGTGGCACCAGTAAGTTAGGTTTTGCTTCAGCTGGCGATACCTATGTCGCAGTAACAGAGTTTGGGAAAAACGTAAAAGCACAAGTGCTGTTAAGCTATGGTAACTCTACTCAGCCGGGGAATAAACACGTTGGTGACCAATTGCCATTACTCTCTCAAAAAAAGCTTCGTCATGCTTTACTTGATAAAGCAGATGTATTAAGG
>JBHENB010000129.1:0-1041 GCA_046262255.1 Chitinophagaceae bacterium | reverse complement strand
ACGTTGAAGCCATCAAGTGTTTGCTTTTGACTATCCCATCCCGCTGGCCATCCATCTCCTCTTCTAACTTTAATTTTTGCGCCCTTTGGCATAAAAAAAGTCATCCAAAACTGAACATTCCAACCACTTTCTACAGTCCTCCAGGCACCAGGTTAATATATTTTGTTTTTTGATTCCGGCCATAGCGTAAGTTTTTAATTTTTTAAATTTAAGAGTAATCTCATCTATGGACAAAAACTTCGTAATTGGGAGACAAACTGTTTTTATGCCTCCATTGGCTAACATAAGTAAATTGTTCTGAGTTGCAAATCTGTTGGAAATTGCCATGAATTATAACAAATTAGTCCTGAGGAACACGAATTTGCGCCGAGTCCCTTCGGAGACCCGGCTGAGAAGGTAAGAAATGCAGCATTTTAAGAAATGCAGTGGCACTGGCAAAAATATGATTGTGGTTAACTATCTAAATATTGCCTATAGCGTTACCAGGTAAGCTATCCCGCGGAAAACAAAAACAAAAATGAAAAAATTAATACACACCGCTATAAAAATGTATAAGTACCGCATTTTGCCCATCTTATTTTTTAAAAACGAATTCAGCGCATATAATGTATAAGATTCGGTAACAAATAGCTGCACGGCCCTGTGCAGATTACTCTCAAAATGATAGTAGCCATGGAGTATATAAAAAGGAATTTGAAGAATAAGAATGAAACCAAGCAGGTAGCAAATAATGACTACCCATTCCGCGTAATTACTCTACACCTTTCAGGTGGTAAAGTCATTGCGTATTCATAATCAGAATCACTCCACCTTGTTCTACTTTGGTCTCAATATCATACCCTTTATTAATCAAAACCAATTAGCTGCCGTATACCTGGCCAATTCATCTCTGCTGGCTTGTGAATTGAATAAGTCATCTAATTGCTTATAAAGTGTTGGATCTGTAACACGATGAAAAGCTAGTTTAGCCAGCGCCAGACGATCTGCTTCAGTAGATACCATAAGGAGCAATTGCCTGATTTGGGCCACGCTGTAATAGTC
>JBHENB010000128.1:0-1848 GCA_046262255.1 Chitinophagaceae bacterium | reverse complement strand
TATAGTTATAGGAATAATGCAAATTCGTGTTTTTTTGTTTGAGCAGTCACTTTAACAAAGTTAAATTCTAAAAAAAGGTTGTTATGCGGTAAAAATTTTACTGTCAGTAGCATCCACTTATACCATTACATTACCGCTAATAAACAATCACACCTGTTTAACGATATTAATAGCATTTTATATAAGCTGATATGTACTTTTCATTGTTATCCAACTAACATGAGAAAATTTAATTTGTGCTTCCTGTTCATATTGTTAGTGAACATTTCATTTGCACAGGAAGTGCAACGGCAAATACATGCAGTAAGAGCATCATTCCCAATAAAAATTGACGGAGAAAGTAAACGAAGAAGCCTGGAAAACTGCTAACCTGAATCTCTTTCCATAATAAAAAAAGCCACTGGTTAGTGGCTCTTAATTTAATGTCATCAGATATTTTAATGGACCCGGTTAGGCGAAACTAACCGAAGGTTTCCATGAATGATCTGTAGATTGCATGAATACCTCCTTTTCTTTGGTGAAAAGTAAAGATAAAGCAACATTGCTAAAAACAAAAGCACCGCTTAAAAAAAGCAGTGCTTAGAAAATATATTAAGAAATTAATAACGCATGATTGCTGCTATTACACTATCTGCCGGCATTTTTTCTTTTTCCAGCAGAAACACCTCTCCTCCCGTTGCTAATGTTTTTACAACAGCATTATCTATCAGGTCTTCACTTTCTGCTTTCTGCTTATCATGAAATTTCAATTCATTATTCGCCTCGTTAAACGTACCCCAGATATGTGCTCCATTCTGAACAAACAGATGAGACACCCGTGCATAGTAAGTAGCAGAGATTACATCTGAAGGTATGGATGAAGTAAATTCTGTTGCCGATTGGTTACCAAATATCTGAATTGCCTTTTCTACACGTTGCTGAAAGTAAGGCCGCATTTTTTCTTTTGCCTTGTGGTATAAAGTTGCAGTATCCTCATGCTCATGGCTGCCTGTTAGCGCATCTTCCCAAACATTCTTGTAATTGGTTACTGACTTATAAATAGGTATCAGGTATTCTACCCCTGCCAGAAGTAACGGGGCTGTTTCATTGTGTAAAATTTCTTTCCAGATTATATCGTCTGCTGCTTCAAGATAGGTAGCAATATTGGCTTTACTGTTCACAGTATTTATTCCACTGATCTCATAAAAGTTTGGTCCGCCAGAACCGGTTCGATTGGCTGTATGCAGAGTTGTCTCTTCATCTTCTGCTTGTACATCATCCATATGCTGTAGCAGTCCTTCTACAGGTATGTACTGCATGCCAAATGCATCGGCTATAAATAATTTTACTTGCTTTTTACTTATAACCAACAGGTAAAAAAATTCTTTGCTTGTCATTGCCGGAATCAGCGGGGTTACATAAAAGGAGTTTTCAATAATTATTTCTTCCGTTGGAGTCATAGTCAGGCGGATATACTTAAAAAACCCATCGGCTACAAATAAGGCCAATCCATTAGATTGTAGTTTCCAGAATTCATCATTGCTTATTAATTCCTTTACGGGGTTTAAAAGTTTCTCTATAGATGGTTTATTCAATCCCTTCTGGCTTAATTTAGTGGTAACATCCTGCAACACATTCTTGAACAATAAAGGGTCAAATTGTTCATTTACTTCCACACCTGCACGATGGGTGGCCTAAAAAAACAGATATACAACGTTCATCCCTATACGTAGCCAGCTCAGAAAAGATTTCTTTTGTAAGCACGCCCGGTAGTTCTTCTGCAACAACAGGAGTATGGTCTTCCGATGAAATATTTTCAGTTTTATTACTTTCCTCCTTGTTTTCTTTGTCTTTATATTGATCTTCACC
>JBHENB010000127.1:450-2116 GCA_046262255.1 Chitinophagaceae bacterium | reverse complement strand
GAAGATTATAAGTTGCTGCATAAGTACATGTCTATGATGCCCAGGGAATCACTGTTTCCGCAATACGATTCCACCTATAATGACGCTTATGTAAAATTCTTGTTATACGGCGGAAGTGGTGAAATACAGAATTCGGACATTCGGATTTTTAATAAGGTAGGAGATGCTTATGGTTTTTTAACTGATGTTGCATACGTTGTTGATTATAAAAACAAAGTGGAGTTTTTTCTAAGTGCAACCATTTACTGTAATACAGATGAAATATTTAATGATGACAAGTATGATTATGAAGCAATTGGATTTCCTTTTATGAAAAATCTTGGACAGGTAATTTATAATTATGAGTTGCAACGACAAAAGAAAAACGTCCCTGATCTTTCTGCATTCAGAATATATTACCCCAATTAGAAGTTATTACATTTGCTGTTACCCTTAGACGACAAAGGTGCCACAACCATCAATGCAATTATCTACAAGATTATTACGTTTCAACGAGCCTGAAACATTAAAGATGGCACGCCTTGGCAGAGAGTTACGTGCCAGAGGAATTGATGTTGTGGATCTAAGCCTTGGTGAACCGGATTTTGATACACCACAGTATATAAAGGATGCCGCTAAAAAAGCAATTGACGATAATTGGAGCCACTACACACCCGTTGCTGGCTTTTTAGATTTGAGGGAGGTAATCTGCCAAAAGTTTAAGCGGGATAATCAACTTACTTATACTCCTGAAAATATAATTGTTTCAACAGGTGCCAAGCAAAGCCTTGCAAATGCTGTATTAAGTATAGTAGATGCTGATGATGTGGTAATTATTCCTACACCTTTTTGGGTAACGTATGCAGCTTTGGCGCAAATGGCAAGGGCAGAAGTAAGATTATTAAAAACTACTCAGAAAACAGGATACAAAATAACTCCGGAGCAACTGGAAGCTGCTATCACACCAAAAACTAAATTGTTTATTTTTTCTTCTCCCTGTAACCCAAGTGGTGCTGTTTACAAGCAGCATGAGTTAAAGAGTCTTGCAGAAGTATTTAAAAGGCATCCTCAGGTTTTTATTATATCTGATGAAATCTATGAATACATCAATTACAGTGGAAGTCACCAGAGCATTGCTCAGTTTGAAGAACTTAAAGAAAGAACAATTGTTATTAACGGTTTAAGCAAAGGATTTGCTATGACCGGGTGGCGGTTGGGATACCTTGCAGCGCCAATGGAAATTGCAAAGGCTTGTGAAAAACTTCAAGGTCAGTTTACAAGTGGTACAAATGCAATAACCCAGAGAGCAGCCATTACAGCGCTTACTTCTCCGTTAGATGATACAAATGAAATGGTGAAAGAATTTAACAGGAGGAAAACAAAAGTTATTGAATTGATGAAACAAATAGAAGGTTTTGAATTTGTGGAACCTGATGGAGCATTCTATGCTTTTCCTTCTGTTGATTTTTATTTTGGCAAAAACAATGGGAGTGAAACCATAGCTAATGCTGATGACCTGGCAATGTTTTTACTGAATAAAGCTCATGTGTCTACAGTAACTGGTTCTGCCTTTGGCGATGATGATTGCCTGCGTTTATCGTTTGCGAACAGCATGGAAAAAATTGAAGAAGGATTTAAAAGAATTACAAGTGCCTTAAAACAGCTTACATAGAAGTTATGGCTTGTG
>JBHENB010000127.1:0-440 GCA_046262255.1 Chitinophagaceae bacterium | reverse complement strand
CAGATAGAAAAATTTTCTCTTCGATAGTTGCCTTTATTTTGTTGATCCTTGTTGGGTGTGAAAAAGAAATTCAATTTGATTTAAAAGAAACCGATCCGAAGTTGGTAGTGGATGCAACTATTGAAAATGCTCAGCCGCCAATAGTTGTACTAACTAAATCGCTGAATTATTTTTCAAAGATCAGTCCTGCTATATTAGCCAACAGTTTTGTGCATGATGCAGAAGTGTATGTTTCCGATAACCTGCACACACATAAACTAAAAGAATACATAATTCCAGACGTTGGTGGGTACAACTTGTATTATTATTCTGTTGATTCCGCCAACTTATCTACTGCTATTGCAGGCCGGCTGAATACGAAATACACGTTAAGAATAGTTTATGAAGGTGAAGAATATACAGCCGGCACTACTATACCAAACATCACAAAACGAATAGAT
>JBHENB010000126.1:0-2393 GCA_046262255.1 Chitinophagaceae bacterium | reverse complement strand
GATTCCTGGTAACCATACCGGCCTTCATCCTGTATGCTATCCAATATTCCCGCTTTAATAATTATCAAACTCATCTTCTGTTATGGTATAAAACTCTACTTCATCACCAGCCCTAAAATATACAGGATCCGGTTTTTCTTTGTCAAATAGCTTTACAGGTGTTCTTCCTATTATCTGCCATCCACCGGGAGAAGCCAGTGGATAAATACCAGTTTGTATTCCTGCAATACCCAGAGAACCCGGTTCTATGCTTAGCCTTGGTTCTGATTTCCTTGGAACGGCAATTCTTTCATCAACATCTCCCATGTAGGCAAATCCTGGTAAAAAACCAAGCATATAAACTTTGTATTTTCCTGCTGTATGTATACGTATAATTTCATCTACCGGTAGTTTTGTATGCTCGCTTATTTCCGGTAAATCGGGGCCATATTCTAAAGAATAACAAATAGGTATATGTAAACTTCTGCATACCACATCTATGATTTCTTCAGGGTGTGACAATAAAGCCTCTATTAGTTTCGACATGATGGAAAAAGGATTTTCACTCACATGTTCCTTCCCTATTTTTATTACATCGTAGTGAATGGTAACGGAGGTATAAGCTGGTACTATATCTTTTATTGCCGGTAAGTTTGCCGTTTTTACAGCGTGGGTAAGTGATACTACTTTTTTGTTTAATTCTCTCGAAATAACATTACCAAAACTAATGGTTAAGGCAGCATCTCCCAAAGCAGTAATTGAATAAGGCATGAATTGAAAATTACTGTCTTATTAGAGTAAAAACAAAAGATTGTATTAGTAAATAATTGAGAAAACCCAAAAAATAATAAAGAGGAAGAATATCACTTTCCGATACAGAACTTACTGAAAATATAATCCAACTGGTCTTCATTGGTTATTTCACCCGTTATTTCTCCTAAATATTGCAAACACTGCCGGATGTCCAGCGCCAGCAGATCACCAGGTATGCTTTTTTTTAAACCTTCAGAAATGTCCCTTAATGAATTAGATACTTCCGTGAGTGCATGGTAGTGTCTTGCGTTGGTTACAATTACATTTTCAGCCTGTACATTTTCCTGCAACCCTACATCTATCATCTTTTCTTTTAATACCTCAAGATGCGTATGGCTCTTTGCAGAAAGAAAAACCACACCACTGATTGCAGAAAATTTTTCTCTTGCCTCCTTATCGCCCGGTATATCAATTTTATTCCCAACAAGTATAATGTTGATATTCTGTTGCAGTAGCTCTGATGCAGTTTTTTGCAGTTCAACCTGATTGGTTTCAGCTACATCAAAGAGGTAAACAACAACATCGGCCTGTTTCATTTTCTGAAGGCTTTTTTCGATACCTACATTCTCAATAAAATCAGTTGATTTATTTCTGAGACCCGCAGTGTCAATCAGGCGAAATAATATTCCATCTATATTGATCACTTCCTCAATAGTATCCCTGGTTGTGCCTGGTATATCACTTACAATAGCCCTGTCCTCATTCAACAAAGCATTGAGTAAAGTAGATTTTCCTGCATTTGGTTTGCCAATGATAGCAACAGTTACTCCGTTCTTTATTACATTTCCTAATCTAAAGGATTGTAGCAACTGACTGGCTAACTGCTTTGCGTCTTCTACAATTTTTTTCAATGCTGTCCGGTCGGCAAACTCCACATCTTCCCCTGAAAAATCCAGTTCCAGTTCTATTAATGCAGAGAACTTTAGTAACTGTTCTCTTAATTCCTTTAAAGCCTGTGAAAATCCTCCGCGGATATTATTGAGTGCCGTTTTGTGCGAGGCAAATGTATTACTTGCAATAAGATCAGCAACTGCTTCTGCCTGCGTTAAATCTAACTTTCCATTTAAAAATGCTCTTTGCGTAAACTCCCCGGGTTTGGCAAGCCGTGCTCCTTTTTGGGTACAGGCATCAAGCACCTGCTGATGAATAAAAGGAGAACCATGACAACTAATTTCTACTACATCTTCGCCGGTATAAGATTTAGGTGCTTTATATAAAGAAATCACTACCTCGTCCAGCACTTTATCATTATCCATTAAATAGCCTACATGTATGGAATGAGTGGATTGTTTTGCGAGATCCTTTGAAGGAAACAAAGTGTTTACCAAAGCAATTGCATCAGAACCGCTTAACCGAATTACGCCAATTGCACCAATCCCAGGGGGAGTAGCTAAAGCTACAATCGTATCGTCCCAGCCTGATAGCTTCATATTCATTCCCTCAAAAATAGAGAGGTACTGCTAATTAAAAAGCACAAAGAAGCTGGCCGTGCCGGAGCAGATTGGATTTAAATACTTTAATAAGTTATTCGCCTTCTGATACTACAAACGTAACGGGTTGTTTGCGGTAAGCATTTACGTTTCTTCCATTTTGAATAGCAG
>JBHENB010000125.1:0-3159 GCA_046262255.1 Chitinophagaceae bacterium | reverse complement strand
GGATTAAGGTGGGTAGATATAGGTTTTAATTGGGATTTTGCAATAGCCAACAATGTAGGATTACGTATTGCTAAAGGTGATGTCTTCTTGCTGTTAAATCCTGATACAATTGCAATTGATGATTCTATAAAACGATGCTATGAGCGTTTTTGCGAAAGCAAATATGTAGCTTGCGGCATTCAATTGTTGAATCCTGATGGTACTAACCAAATCTCAGGTAGCTACTTTGTCAAAGGGGGCTTGAATCATTTGCTTCCCATTCCGTATTATGGTGATTTCATCCGTTGGTATCATGATCTTTATAGTAAAAAAGGGTTACAGCTAATGGTTTCCAACCACTTGCGGGTGCGTAAACAATACGGCGTAGGATGGTTTCTTTTTTTACTATTGAATTATAGTTTTGGTGTTGTCATTTTCTGGTTGTGCAGCACATTACGTAATCTATTTACTTTACGAAACCCGATGAGTGATTGGAAAAGAGTAGGGGCTTTTGCAAAAAATGTCGGGAAGCTATGGGTTTTGTCACCAAAGATCATCAGTAATAAGCCACATTTTTATAAAATGTTTTAGACCTTATCTCCAATTCTTCCTGGAAGTAAGTTGGAGCCTTCTGCATTATGGAAGCCAACCTCTCTCCCTCTTCAACAAAGGGAATTTTTAGTTTTTGTAGTACTAACTAAATTAGCTGCGGTCTATGCGGTTGATATTTCCCCCGTTGGGAGAATTAAGGGGGCTCATCAAACCCTTCAATGCATCAATTCTGAATCTTATTACCGGCCATGATTGTGCAGGTTTGCCTTTGAAAGCATATAAAATACCTAAAACAACAGAGCCTGCCAACTTATACAAATACTCCAGAATTTTTTTTATGTATGCAAAAGGACCTATTGCTTTTGTTCTTACTCTTTCACCACGACCAATGCCGGAAGCAATTCTATATAAATAATGAGGAGTGAGTTTTTTCACTTCCACAACGTGGTGTACAACTATTTTTGGATCATAGTAAATCACTTTACCCAATTTCTGCAAACGCAAAAAAAAATCTTTTCCTTCACCGCCAATACGCAGTGTGCCTTTTACACCAGGCAAATCTGTATTAAAACCTCCAATGGTATCAAAATCATCTTTGCGCACAATCATATTTGATTCCAACGGATATTTTTCATGCCTGAACTTCTCTACTTTGGTGCTGTAATCAAAATTTCCTACCAGAGATGAAACATAACGCGACATCCACTTTGGCTCTGCAGGTATATATTTCGGAATAATTCTGCCGCCTAGGCCAGTTGCATCCGGATGTGCTTGAAAAAACTCAATGATACGTTGTAAATAATCGGGTTCAGCGATGGCATCATCATCCATGAAACACAATAGTTCACTCCTTGCAAAAGCAGCTCCTGTGTTCCGGGCAAAGGAAGATCCCTGTCTGCTTTCTGTTAAATAAACAAGATGAAGATCGGGGTGTTCCGGACCATATTGCTGAACTAATACACCCGTATTATCTATGCTGTTATTATCTGCTACAATTACTTCAAATTTTTCATTTTGCAGTGTTTGGCTGTAAAGACTTTCGATTGCACCAATAATGTATTCTGCCCTGTTGTAAGTGCAGATAATTACAGATATTTCTAATCTTTCATCCATTGTGTTTTACTATATCATTTATTTTATTGCTTGCTTTGTCCGCAAGGTTGGGCCAATAAAAATAGTCATAGAAAGATGCAGGTGTAGGTGTTTTCTGTTTAGCATGTGCTACTGCTTGTTCTACAAATTTTTGCCAATCATTGTCAGCAACAACAACCAGCTTATTGTTACATACTTCAACAGGAACACCGGAAGCACCAGAGGCGGTTGAAACAACGGTACAATTATTTGCTATTGCCTCTACTACTTTTGTTTTTATCCCTGATGAATTAACAACAGGATTTAAAAAAATGGCACATCCCTGGTAATAAATGGAAATGTCGTCTGCATACCCACAGAAAATAAAATTGTCACTTTGCTTTGTCTTTCTTAGCAATTCACCTTCTAAATTTTTTCCGGTGATAAGAATACGGTAATCGGTTAAAAGTTTTCTTAGTAAAGGATCAATTTTTTCCAGCAAAACCTTTACTGCATCTTCATTTGGTTTATAGTTCAAGGTTCCATTAAAGTAAAATAATACAACATTTTCTGAAAGTTGAAACTGCTTTCGCAATTGTGCACCCGCATCTGCATATAACATGGGTTTTTCAACGCCATAGGGAATAACCATACACTTGTTCCGGTTGATCTTAAATTGCGAAACAGCAATAGATGCGTCCTCTTCACTAATAAAGAAATTGTAATCAGCCTGCCTGTGTATCCATCTTTCATAATGCCAGTATAATCTCCACCACCATTTGTTCATCTGTTGAAAACGATGCGCTTCCATGTTATGAGAGTGGATAATGAATGGCTTGGAGGTAATTTTTCTTAGCACCCACCCAATAAATGCGGGGTAGGAGTGTTCTGCTATAATAATGTCGGTCTTGTGCTTTGCCATCAGCTTTATCAATCCGCGCAGATTGAAAATATTCAAGTAGATCCATTTATTGCTATAAAGCATCTTCTCGAGGAAAATATTATTATTATGACTATCGTCATTGTCTGAAGGACCAGCAATTATTATAGAATTAATCTGAGATAAATATTTATAGAATAACGCTACACCTTTTTGCCCGCCCATTTGGGGCGGAAAAATTTTAAAGGTTACCAGTGATAGAATATTTGCCATTTAACTAATACAGCGCAGTTCCTTTTCTTCTCACCATATTTAACTGGTAATTTCCTGAAAACAAACAACACTTATAAATCTTTACGTTCCTGAAAGTTTTTCTTACCACGCCATTCAAAAAATATTCCTGCTCCAACTAGTAACAGTAGCAGTATAGTGAAGATATTTGTTAGTTGTCTGCCAAGGAGATAACCTCCAGGTTCAAATTTGAAGAGAATAACATGTGTACCTGCCGGAACAGATACACCACGAAGTACATAATTTACTTTTGAGACAGGGACTTGTTTACTATCTATAAATGCCTTCCATCCTGCATCGTAGAAAACTTCACTAAAAACAGCAAATTGATTAGTGTTGCTGGATGTTTTATATTCTACCAAGTCAATATCATTTTTCACTAACTC
>JBHENB010000124.1:0-3199 GCA_046262255.1 Chitinophagaceae bacterium | reverse complement strand
ATGCTGTAAATAGCAGAGGACAGCGGATACTGGTAGTTGGCAGGAAGGCTGCCGTTTTTTTCTTTGGGTTGTAAGGTTAGCTTCAGTTGCATAAATTAACTTTGAGGTATAGAAATTCAGCAGGGCAGGGGTGCTAATATAATTAGTAATCGGCAATGAAAAAAATTTATGTGTAATCAATTTATTTACATAAGGGTCTGCATCAAACAGACAGCAATGCAAGTGACGTTTCCGCAAAAACGCTAATTTGGGAAATGCAATTTATTTACTGCTTAGCTATTATCCTTCTGCTTTTTTCCTGCACAACAAAAATCCATCTCCCCAACCGCCAACCAAACTCCATCACCGGCACACAGTTTTACAAGCAGGCTTTTTCTTACAACTGGCAGCAACGAGATTCACTTGCAGTAAAAGAAATACTTGCAGGCAACATGCCATCTTTCCTGAAAAAATTTGTTGGTGTTACCACACAAATACAGGATTCTGCAAGCGGCAGAACCATCAAAGCAACTTATTATGTTAGTCCCGATTATGTGAGCATTGGAAGCAATAGCGACTGGGCTCGTATTCCTCTAACACCAATGGCAGCACAAAAAATTGCAGATGCTTTTGATTGTTTTCTTCCTACCCGCAAAATCGTAAACGACATTTACAATAATGCCAAGTTAAAGTTAGAGCCGGTGCCAATGTATGCATTTCGCGACAGCACACCTACCATGTATCATCATCATTTAATTATTGAAGGCCAGCGTAAAAGCCAGAAGGGCTTGGTTGCAGGAATAAAAAAAGATGTAGTGATCACCGGTAAAATTCTTCGCGAAGCAAAACAAAATCGTGTAGCAATTTACGGATGGCACAAGCCCGATGGCAAACCTATTCAACCTCTCTACTCAGGCCATGTAAACTGGTATGTAGATTACAGTCACGGCATTCGCCTGGTGTACCGTAAAATAAAAGTCGGCAACAAGTGGCTGGACTATATGGATGTGGTAAAAAATCCGGTGTTACAAAAGTTGTTGTGTGATGAGGAATATTGTGATTTCTATAAATACCCTTATTAAAGTGCTCCGGTTATCTTTGCTTCTTACTTATGGATACGTATGATAAGGTTATAGAGGCTGCTAAATTTTTAAAGCCTTTTATATTTCAGAACCCTGCAATTGGATTAGTATTAGGCAGTGGTTTAGGAAATTTTGTAAATGAAATTACTATCCACAAGGAAGTTGAATATGATGACATTCCACACTTTCCTGTTGCTACTGTTGAAGGTCACCACGGCAGATTAATTTTTGGTTCTATTGATGATAAGCCAATTATTGCTATGGCGGGGCGTCTCCACTTTTATGAAGGCTATACAGCCGAAGAAGTGATTTTTCCAATACGTGTATTGAAGTTTTTAGGAATAAACACTTTGCTTATTTCCAATGCCGCTGGTGGTGTAGATCCTTCTTTTAAAGTAGGTGACTTAATGATAATTACGGATCATATAAGCGTTGCTGCAGTTAATCCATTGGTAGGAAAAAATGAAAGCCGTTTCGGCCCTCGTTTCCCCGATATGAGCGAACCGTATAAGAAAAATTTAATTGCCAGGGCAAAAGAGATTGCACGGCAACAAAACATTGAAGTAAAGGAAGGCATCTATTTTGGCGTTACCGGTCCAACTTTTGAAACACGTGCAGAATATAAAATGATACATACTTTAGGAGGTGATGCGGTGGGCATGAGTACCGTACCCGAAGTAATTGCTGCAAACCACCTTGGCATGGATGTTTTTGCTTTGAGTGTTATTACAGATATTGGAATAAGAGAAGAAGAAAACAGGATCACTCATCAAGAAGTACTACAGGCCGCTAAAAACGCAGAGCCCAGGTTTGCGGCTATTTTCAGGCAACTAATTGCCTCTATAAAATAATTTTTACCTTTTGAAATCTGCAACTCTTTATAAAATTCTTTTGTGTTTCCTGTTAGTTCATTTTATTGGATTGTTACGTGCACAGCAACCAAATATTCTCCGCGGTTTAGGAAACAGAGGTTCGCAAAGCACCGGAACAAAGGACAGTTTTCAACGCAGAGATAAATTTGAAGATAGCTTAACTATTAGCTATGGTTTTATAGATTCAACACGCAGCAGGTTGCTGGATTCATCTGTTGCAGATTACACGATCCGTTTTCCAGTTCCGCCTACAGAGATTTATTTAGGTAATGTTGGAACTGCAGCACGTTCTATAGTTTTTAATCCTCACACTAAAGCTGGTTGGGATGCGGGGTTTCATGCGTTTGATATTTATAAGCTGCAACTGCATAAAGCAAGATTTTTTACTGCAACACGTCCCTATACAGAGCTTGGCTACATGCTTGGCAGCCAGGCGCAACAAATTATTGAAGTTCTGCATACGCAAAATTTCAAGCCTCACTGGAATATGGCTTTTCGATATCGCCTGATTAATGCACCCGGATTTTTTAAAAATCAGGGCACTAACCATAATACTTATTTAATCAGCTCGTGGTACCAATCGCCCAACCGGCGTTACAACAATTATGGCATTGTTGTAAGAAATAAATTGCAATCTGCTGAAAATGGAGGAATAAGAAATGATACCAATTATTTAGACAACCCCATTTACGACGACCGCTTTAGCGTACCAACTAAATTAGGAGGTAACAGGGCATTCAGCCGTGATTTTTTTAATGCTGAGCTCACTACCGGCAACCGTTACAAAGAAGTGAATCTGCTGATGCGCCAGCAGTATGATCTTGGTAAGAAAGATTCTATAGTAACAGACTCCACAGTGGTTCCACTTTTTTATCCGAGACTGCGTTTTGAGCACACTTTTACCTATGGAAAATATTCATACCAGTTCCGGGATTACGCACCTGATTCTGTTTTTTATGCAGACAGGTACGACTTAAATATTGTAAATGCAGATTCAACAAGAATGGATATGTGGCGGGAATTCAAGAACGATTTTTCCATTTATCAATTTCCTGATGCTAAAAACCTCAGCCAGTTTATTAAAGCAGGCATAGAATACCAGTTATTGAAAGGCAGTTTTAACAAGGATGAAGCTTCACTTTATAATTTTATGGCGCACGGGGAATACCGCAACAGAACCCGTAATCAAAAATGGGATGCTGTTGCATCCGGACGTTTGTGGCTGAATGGGTATAACGCCGGTGACTACCATGCTTACATTAGTTT
>JBHENB010000123.1:0-3461 GCA_046262255.1 Chitinophagaceae bacterium | reverse complement strand
GCCCACAAAAAAGAACTTTATTGTAAAAAAATAAAGTGTTTATAATAACTTAGAAGACTTAACACACTATTGAAAAAGGCTGCTTCCATATTGTTCTCTGCTATTTTATTGTTTAATCTCATTGGCTATCAGTTACTGAGTAATTACATGCAGCACCAGTCAGATGTTGCTTTGCAAATGCAATTAGATGATGAGTTGTACGATGACAGTGAACTTATCTCTTTCAAGCTTCCCTTGTCAATACCTTACCACAACAGCACAAAAGATTTTGAACGGGTAGACGGCGAGGTAAAAGTAGATGGGATGATTTATAACTATGTGAAACGACGTATTTATCAGGATACTCTCGAGGTTCTTTGCATTGTAAATAAAGAAAAGATGCAGTTGCAATCTGCCAAAGATGAGTTTTTTCAACTCTGCTATGACCTGAAACATTCTTCATCCGGTAAAAAAAATACATCAGCTCCGGTCGCGAAAAATCTGCAATTAGAATATTGTTATTCCTTTGACTTTTTACAGATTTCAGGTCTTTCTCCGGAAAATATTCATCACAACAATTTTTTATCTGTATTACTTTCCTCAATTTATCTTCCAACTGCGGCTGAACCTCCGGAACAGGTAAGTTGCTGATTTTTTATAGTAATTTTTGAATCAGTTTGTATAGCAAAATTGCCATTGTTATCATTTAAATTTTACCTGAATAATGAAACTATATCTATACATGTGGTGTACAGTAATTCTTTTAATTGCCTGCACTACCAAAAAAAATTATAAAGAGTTTACCTCTGATCCGCTCCTTTACTGCAAAACAGTAAAGAAGTTGAATGATGTTGTTTTATACAATAATTTTCCTCCTGTAATTGCCTCGCGTAATTATGCATATGCAAATATTGCAGCCTATGAATGCATTGCAGCTGGTGATACCAGCTACCAATCTCTATCAGGACAAATTAAACATCTGCCGCGAATGCCAAAGCCCTTGGCAGGTAAGAAAATAGATTATCATCTTGCTGCCTTACTATCGTTCATTAAAGTAGGTAACGCAGTTACATTTCCTGAGGGTGTTTTGATGGAGTATTATGAACAATTAAGAAATGAAGCAAATGATCGTGGCATGCCATCAGATGTTTTGGAAAATACGGTTGCCTTTGCTGATACTATTTCTGCTGCTATCATGACGTGGAGTAAAGGAGATAATTACGCACAAACTAGAAGCTCAGAAAAATTTACCGTTACTCCAGAAGAAGGCAGGTGGGTGCCAACACCTCCAATGTATTCACAGGCACTGGAACCGCACTGGTCAAAGATGAGACCATTTATTTTAGATTCGGCGGCACAATGTCCCCCGCCTGCACCCCTAAAATATAATATGGTGGATACGCAGAGTGCCTATTATAAGGAAGTACTGGAAGTTAAAGATATTGGCGGCAGCCCGACTGACGAGCAAAAACATATTGCTGATTTCTTTGATGATAATCCTTTCAAGTTGAATGTTTCCGGCCATGTGATGTACGGGACAAAAAAGTTTTCTCCCCCGGGACACTGGATGAATATTGTTGGCATTGCTGCCGAAAAAGCAAAAACAGATTTTAATGAAACTGTCGCAGCGTACACGCAAACTGCTATTGCTTTATTTGACGGTTTCATCAGTTGCTGGCACAGTAAATTTATCATTAACAGTGTACGTCCTGAGACTGTAATCAATAAATATATAGATCCTGAATGGAGGCCATATCTTCAAACACCCCCATTTCCTTCTTATGTAAGTGGTCATTCAGTAGTGTCCGCTGCCGTTGCAGAAGTGCTTACTCATCATTTCGGAGATAACTTTGCTTATACAGACACGTCTGAATTAGAATTTGGTATTCCTAACAGGTCATTCAAATCCTTCAGAGATGCTTCTTTGGAAGCATCGTGGTCACGCTTGTATGGTGGCATTCATTTCCGATCCGATCTTGTTGAAGGGAATTTGGTGGGAATAAAAATCGGTGAGCTAGTTCTGAAACGTTTAAAATTTAAAAAACAAGCTTAATTGATAGCTGCTTTCGCAACAACTATTGGTTCTATCAAGGCATTGGAAAGAGCCGGATTTATAAAAGAGGCACACATTCGTAAGGGGTTATAAAGAATGATAAAATACTGGATTATTATATTTATTCAATTAATTGCTTTTAGTAGCCACGTTGGCAATATATAACGGTTTCAAAAAAATTACTGCAACCGCAATAAACTCCCTGATGGGGTTGCAATTTAAAGCTTTGCTGCATTAGTTGCATCTACATTATGTTGTATATTCGGTAATTAACTAACTGCTTCCATGCAAAACTGGCGAATAAAGCTTTCCCTCTTTTTAAATTATTTTGTTTTTGCCATATTGTTGAATAGTGTTGGAACAGTTATTTTACAAGTACAGAATAACTATGGCATTACACAATCATCAGCAAGTGTTTTAGAAGCATTTAAAGACCTGAGCATTGCAATTGTTTCCTTTCTCGTTGCATCCTACATTACACGCATAGGGTACAAACGTTCCATGCTGCTGGGTTTGGCATTTGTAATAGTAGCCTGTTTAATTATGCCTGTAATTGGCGGCTTTGGTATGACCAAGCTTCTTTTTGCGGTTACCGGAGCAAGCTTTGCATTAATAAAAGTATCTGTGTTTGCTACTATAGGTATTGTTACAACTAATAAAAAAGACCACGCCAGCTTTATGAATTTTATTGAGTCTTTTTTTATGGTGGGTATATTAACCGGCTACTTTATTTTTAGTGCTTTTGTAGATGACAGAAATCCATCTTCTACTTCGTGGCTGAAAGTTTATTATTTACTTGCCGGAATATCGGCAGTAGCCTTTGTTTTATTGTTAACGGCGCCGTTAGATGAATCCTCTGTTAAAGAAACGGAACCAAAACCACTGGTGCAGGATTTTACAGACATGTTCAAGCTTGCCATCCGTCCATTAGTATTGGTATTTGTTGTCAGTGCTTTTTTATACGTACTGATAGAGCAAAGCATCATGAGCTGGCTACCCACTTTTAACAGCCAGGTACTTCATTTGTCAACTACACTCAGCATTCAAATGGCTAGCATACTGGCTGCAACTACTGCCATAGGCCGCTTTACTGCAGGTATTGTGCTGAGGAAAATTCACTGGCTTTTGGTACTGCTCGTTTGTCTTGGCCTTGCCGCTGTTCTGGTTTTATTGGTTATACCGCTGGCATCACAGGCTCAAACCACGTCATCAATTGACAGTTGGGCAGAAGCGCCGCTTGTTGCTTTTATTTTTCCGCTTATAGGGTTATTGCTTGCTCCCATTTATCCGGCTATTAATTCTGTTATACTCAGCTCGCTGCCACCTAAGCAACACGGGCCAATGTCCGGACTGATAGTTATTTTTTCTGCATTAGGCGGCACAACCGGTTCTATTATTACGGGCAGTATTTTCCAATCTTACGGGGGGC
>JBHENB010000122.1:0-3542 GCA_046262255.1 Chitinophagaceae bacterium | reverse complement strand
ACCTGGAGCTCTATAAGAGAAAGGGTAAAATAGAGTTGAGGTGTATGGCTCAGGTATTCTACCATGTCTTCTACACTCTCACGAATACCATCACCGACAATTAAAAGTAAGAAACGTCCACGTTGCAGGTTCTTACTTATGTTGTCAATGAAATATTGCTCCTCGCTTTCATCAATAGGTTCATATCTACGAATTGTTGTTAAAAGTCCATCGCTATTTCCATTATTCAGTTGGTTATAGGATTTAGCAGCATTATCTAAATCAGAAAATGACCATTTTTTAAGCTCCTTGGCATAATCCAATATCTGACCAACAACCTCACGCCTTGCTTCAGGGTTTCTCCATAGCTTTGTTTCAACAATTGTGATATAGCCGGTTGGTGAAATAAATAAATTATCAATCGGGCCAACGTTTGTTGAAACCTCTCTTCCAATAGCAATTAAAGGTGAAAAGTTACTTTCGATATCGTCAATGGGTAATATATGCGGTTGCGTATGTATTAATTGTTGGATCCAATTTTCTTTGAACGTTCCTGCTAAAAATGGAATACGTTCTAGTTTCTGTATAATACCACCCTCTACAAAAGTTGGCAGTCCACCTCGCCTATTTCCTTTACTAATCATGTTTTATTTTATTACCTTCTGAAATCAATTTTTGATGAAAGATAGAAAACAAATAATTGTGAATGGACCAGTGTAGCTAAAAGCTACATTCAATTGCACAAAATTTTAGAAATAAGTTTTAAGAGCTGCTCGTGAGACACGAACAAGGAGGGAGGGAATTTCCATACGATCATTACAAACTGTATTGAAGCAATCTTACTCGGAAGGGCTTTGAACTTACGATCTCAAGTTATTGTTGATTTCAGTTTAATACGAGTGTTGCTCCATAGAGTCACATTGCAATATGCTGAATAGAATTACCGAACGATGAAAGTGCGTATTCTAAGTTTACATTATGACCAAAAATCAGGCTGCTAATTTTTGGTTTTTCACATAAACTTCTCCTTTATTAACAACTGCAAACATTCTCAGTATTAATTTAAATTTTACTTCATTCATAATGCCCATGTGGTGTTTTCCCATTGCTTCTCTCCTTTCATAATATGCTTTCATTTCCGGATCGTGCTGTACGGCAGCTTTTGCAGCCATTGATAAATCTCCTTTCAGTGGTTTATTCGCCATATGGCTCACTCTGGTTTTGCCTCTGATGCTTGTGCCAGAGGTATGTTCGTATGGCACCACTCCAATATAAACACCATAAGTTCTTCCATCGGGGAAGCACTCAAAGTTTTGTGTATAAGCTATCGTCATCCATCCGTTTACTTCTCCAATACCTGGTATAGAAGTAATAAGATTAAAATTCCTGTTCATTATTTCATCTTTGCTAATAATCTTCTTTATTTCAGCTTCCACTTTATCAGCCATTTTTAAGGCAAAACGGGCTGCCTGTTTATAACATTTAATAATCCGATCATTAGCCTTAAAGTCTTCCATCGCTAAGAGTTCTTTCATCCGATGTTCATGAGCTTTTTTGTCTTTTACAAAAGCTCTGCGCTGGGTGAGCAATTGCTTAAGCCTTGCTATTGCTTCACTGCAAACTTTACTTTCTTTGAGCTTCTCTCGCTTTTCATAACCGTATTCAGCTATGCGTCTGGAATCAATTTTATCATTTTTACCTCTTTGCATGCCCAGCGATTTTTTAATTTGTAAGCCGGGAACACGGGTAAAGGTGATCTGTTTTGACTGGCAAAATTGAACCAGGCGGTACTCGTAACCTCCGGTGTATTCCATAACAAACCAACAATTACAAAGAACAATGTTTAATGATTTTAGCCATGCCATCAACTGTTTAAAACCTTCAGAGCTATTCGCTATCCTTATGTGGTTTTTTGTGCCATGTACTGAAACATCTAAAGTCAATTTAGATACATCAACTCCAATAAAAAATTCTTTCTTTTGCATACATTCTTTTTTTTGTTTTAAAAAGAAGTTGCTGTTGTCTAAGACCTTTGACAGGTAGAAGCCTATTATTCTACATGGACCTGCAGCAACTGTAAAAGAAAGCACCAGACTATTACGCAAATAGAGCCTTAAAGCCCAGACGCAACGAAAGGTCACTGGTGCTTTTCTTTTACAATTATCCACATCTTTTATCTTTTCACACCCCCTGCACCCCCATATAGTAATAGTAGTAATTTTAGTATGTAAAAGATCTAATTGAAACCAAAGGACGCAACAGAAGCCATATAGTAATTCAACTGCCGGTTACATAAGCATATTTACTCCTTTTCCAGCTTCTTCAATTCTTTTTGGATATAATCTTTGGATAACCAGCGGCTGCCACACAAACAAGCAGTAGCATCACGTTAAATCTTTGTACTTAGGATAATATTTTTTTGAATACCTATCATTCCCCCATCTCTTGCATTTGTCGCAGAAGTAAACTATTTTTCGCCCCCCGGCGTTTCCAATATCCTGTTTGCCGGAAATAGAAAAACTAAAAATCATTCCTATGAAGCCAGCAATTGGCCTGTTGCTGCTATGCGCAGTATTTATTTCGGCAGCTCCTGTTTTCGGGCAACCTACAGTACGGGCAGAAGATGTAGTTGAAACATCTTATACAACGTCCAACCAGGATTCCGCATCTGTTTTACTGGTAAATTTTAAATCGTACAAGTCAGCCTCTAAAGAAATTACCATCACCTGGACAACCGGCAAGGAGGTGAATAATGACTTTTTTACACTGGAGCATTCCATTAACGGAGTTGACTTTTCAACTATTGCACTGTTAAGAGGTAAAAACAGGAGTTATACTTATACAGTTACAGACGGTGCGCCGTTGAGTAGTTTTTCGTACACGAATTACGTGTACTACCGGCTTTCGCAAACCGGCATGGATGGAAAGTTGCGATACTTTGATGTACTGAAAGTGCTGTTAAGGGGAGTGCCGGGTGTTCTTGTGATCAGTCCAAACCCGGTAAAAGACCAACTGCAAATACAACTTCGTACCGAAGAAAAAGGACCTGTAGAAATCTCAATCATTACACATAATGGAATGCTGGTGAAACAGTGGGTGCTGCAGAAGAAAGATGAAATGTTCCAGGAAACACTTTCCGTTTCTGATCTCGCGGAAGGCAACTATATTTTACAGGCTAAGATGTGGCTGATGGTGGAAACGCAGTATTTTGTTAAGCACTGATATGTATGCACTTAAATTGTATTCAAATAAGCTGTTTGCACTTTAAGTCAACGGACTTTAAGGAACATACATGTTTCAAAATCTTTATTATTTAATTTTTGTCGTGTTGTGCGGAAATACTGCGGTGCCCGTCCGAACGGATTCATCCGGGCGGGCTGTATTTTTCGCTTGCAGTTTTTAATGTGAATCCTTCTATAATAACGCGAAAAACAAGGCACTGGAACTTTCACTTAATGCGAATTAAATGCTTCCCTAAATAGAGGCCTCAATACCTGTAGTAAAAATTGTAATCGTGTTGCCATCGCAGTTGGTTCTATCAAATTGTAAGAATAGTTCAAGTG
>JBHENB010000121.1:0-3793 GCA_046262255.1 Chitinophagaceae bacterium | reverse complement strand
ACATCTAAAAAGAAAACCTGTTCCCCATTTGAAGAGAAAAGAAAAGGAACCATGTACTCGTTCCATTTGCCAAAAGTATGCATCACACCTCTTGCATAACGCTTTGCCTGTTCTAAAACATTTTGAGCGCCAATGCCATATTTCTTTGCTTCTACTATACCTAACAATTTGCCATTTACAAATAAAGCATAATCAGCAGGGCCGTTTAATGTAGGATATTCTTCAACTGCATGATTTGAAAGAGCAGATGTATTCAGCCCTAAATTGTACGGATTGATTCTCCAGCCGATTTTGGTTAGTTTTTTATCAATCCGATGTTTCCGGGTTATTTTTTCAGACTCAATCATTATTTGGAAGTACGTTAAGATAAGAAAAAAAGCAATTGCGAATGCGGACAATAGAATACCGAACGCTGAAGTGAGTGACACAAGAGGACCCCTAATAGTAGCACCTCAGCTTGCTACATAAAAATTCTCTGCTACTTCCCAAACCGGCTCCGCCTGAAGTTGTAGATTCCATTTTTTCTTTCTACTATAAACAATTCTCCATAAGCAGTATCGGGTAAATCTTTTAAAACTGTGCTATCCATCAAAAAATTTACAATGTCATCCACAGTATTTGAATGACCAACAATTAGCGAATTTGCTGTATTGTTTTTTAATCGGTTGAGAAAAGCAGTATCGCGGTGATCATAGATTTGGATATTACTTATGTTACCACTCACCAATGGTTGTGCTGTGCCCGTTGTTCGTTTAGTGTTGGTAGAAAAAATAAGCTGCACTTTCCCTTCTAATATTTTTTTTAACGCTTCTGCCCTTTCTTTTCCCGCAGCGGATAATGGCACATCAGTAGTCATGTTTGATGGTGCAGTTTCTTTTTCTGCATGCCGCACAACATAAAAAGTAACAGCGTTGGAAGAAAGTTTAGCGGCAGTGCAGCCACAAAAAAGCAGGAGGGTTATAATTACAATTCTGAACATGTTTTACACAATTAACATTTTAAAGATAAACAGGCTATGAATTCATTTGTCTATTTAGTACATTAGAAATTTAAAATCCACTATGAAAAAATTATCTGAAACCTGGTTTGCCGAAGGATATATTGATTTTGAGTTGAAAAAATATACACTGCTTGCTTACCTGCAGGAAATTAATAAACACTTTAATGAAAAGAAATTATACCCTCAGTTAGCTGATCTTATTTTTCATTACAACAACATTGTTGCTTTCCGGGAAAATAAAAAGCACCTTCAGGAACACTTTCCCAAAAGACTTACCGGAATTCAAATAGAAAAATTGCAGCTTTTGTACGAACAGATGATACAGGATGATGAGCTGATGCAGGAACTGGAGGATATCATCCATTATGCTGCAGATGAAATGAAAACCACCATTACCGGCGGAACTGAAATTTATGGACTTGTAGAGGAAAAACTTACCATAACCCCGGTTGGTTTAGTGCCATTGGACGTGCAGGAAGGATACTTTTTTTTAAGTGCAGGAAATACAAAGTCAACAAGAGTGTACCATTATCGTCTATCTATTTTTGAAAGGCGTGAAGAGAAATACCGCAGCATTATAACCTCCTGTATTGACATCCAGGATCGCAGCATGGTAAATACTTACGAGAATATTAAATTTCAGTTGATAAAGCATCGAAGCGACCTTCCAAACCCCGCCGTGTACAGTATTGAAACAGAATTACAATTTCCAGTGGAGGAAACACTGTTACCAGTAGCTAAACGATCTCTGGTTAAATACATAAGTACGGCGGCGGCTTAAGGTGTTAAATAGTTAAGTAGTTGAGTAGTTGACATGTTGAATAGTTGATAGGTTGAAAGGTTGACAAGTAAATGTTACGACCTAATTAACTAATCAACCACTCAACAAATTAACTGATCAACTAACTCCTCGTTTACCAGCAAATTGTAACAGCCTCCACATGTGAAGAACCACTGAAAAGGTTATTAGCGCAAAGCCTGAATAAAACCAATTGTTCAGGTGCTTGTTTTCTTTAAAAATGACAAAAGCAAGTAAAATGCCATACACGGGCTCCAGTGTAAGAATAAGATTCATGGTAAAAGCTGAAACCTTTTTTAAAGAAGTTATATAAAGAAAAAAAGTGAAAATGGTACATACCCAGCTTAATATAAACAACCACAGCCAATCTAATTTAGTGGGATAAACCTGTGCAGCCGGAAATAAATAATCATTAAGCGGGAGTAACAAGGTGAGGCCTAAAAATCCACCTGTTAGCTGGTATATTGTAATGGTCTCTGCAGTAAAGTCGTTTATGATTTTTTTATTTAATACAGAAACTATCGCTGTTAGTAAGGCAGAAACTAACCCAATGACAATACCCAGAGAGAAGTGGATATGGGAATTATAAATAACCAGTATGCCTGCAATGGCAAACACCCCTAACAAAATTTCAATACCATCAAATTTTTTCTTCAGCAACAAAGGCTCAATAAACGCTGATAATAGTGCAGAGGTGGAAAGGCAGGTTAATGCAATAGTAACATTTGCATATTTCACACTTCCGTAAAAACAAACCCAATGCAAAGCCTGAATGGTGCCAATAAACGCGATGAATAATATGGACTTCAGCGGAAGCTTTCTAATTTTCTTCAAAAGAAAATAAATGATCCATAAGGAAACAGCGGTTACCAATAACCTGTACCACACCAGCCATGTTTCGCTTAATGTTATCAACCTGCCCAATACACCTGTAAATCCCCATAAAAAAACTGCTGCATTCAATTGAAGTAATGCCTTCTTCATGCTATCAAAGAAAGAGTAAGATTTTATTAGAGCAGGTAAATATTGGAAAGCATAAAGAGATGCTTTCGTGGAAAAATTTATATGTATGCAAAAAACTGACTTTAGTTAATAGTAATTTCCTTTGCGGCAGAATGTGGCAGATTGGTTTTTACTCTTTTCCTGTAATTGGTAAACAAGCTGTGCCAGCGCAGCTCCAATACACCTAATACGCCTTCTTTAATAATTCCTTTACTCATTTTGGAATCCCCGTATTTTCTATCTTCAAATTGAATAGGTATCTCTTTAAGTTTGAAACCGAGCTTCCATGCAGCAAATTTCATTTCAATCTGAAAAGTGTATCCCACAAAATGGATTTCATCCAGGTTTATAGTTTCCAACACTTCTCTTTTATAGCATATAAATCCTGCCGTAGGATCCCTCACAGGCATCCACGTAATTAAGCGGGTATATAATGATGCTCCTTTTGACAAAGCAATTCTGTCCGTAGGCCAATTAACCAAACCGCCTCCCTTTACATAACGGGAGCCAATGGCTACATCTACTCCACCAGTTCTGCATTCATTATACAAACGGCTTAAATCTGCGGGGTTGTGAGAAAAATCTGCATCCATTTCAAATATATATTTATAACCGCGTGCCAGCGCCCATTTAAAACCACGTATATAGGCCGTACCTAATCCCTGCTTTCCTTTTCTTTCTTCCAGAAAAACTGTATTGTTATACCTGTTTTGAACTTTTTTCACTTCTGCTGCAGTGCCATCGGGAGAATTGTCATCTATAACCAGTACATGAAAGCTCTGTCCCAGTTCATAAATTGCCTGCAGTATTATTGGTATGTTCTCTTTTTCATTGTATGTTGGTATGATTACAATTTTCTCCACAGAAATGTTTTTATGAAAAGATCTTAAGTTTTTTTAAGCATAATACGGGTATAAATTTCTGTAAGCTTTTGCTTCGTATTCATGGGAAACTCGCCTTTCATCATCCAATTATAGTATTGAGGTTCTGCC
>JBHENB010000120.1:0-3975 GCA_046262255.1 Chitinophagaceae bacterium | reverse complement strand
GCTTTGTGCGGCCACGGACATAACAACAGACCTGTGCAGGCAGAAGATATTCCGGCGGTTATGGGGCGTTCTAATTTAAGAGCAAAAGCAGAGGAAGGAGGGTACAATTTAGTTGATGTCCGAATGGACAGCATTTTATTTACAGAACGAAAATCGGTTAGTAAAAATGAAAAGCTGTGGACTAAGGTTGCAGTGCAACAACATAATTATGACCTCACAAAAAAGTACGCACGGCCTGATTTCTCCATTAACCAAAAATATCCGCAGGTAAAATCAAAATGGATTTTTCAATCAAATGCGAATGTAATTTCCACTCCTGCAGTGATAAATAACCTGGTGATTTTTGGTAATCAGAATGGTGTGGTGCAGGCATTGGCGTTACATACCGGTAAAAAAGTATGGAGCTATAAAACAGCAGGTCCTATTTTCTCTTCACCTGCAGCATCAACTGATAAAATTGTTTTTGGCTCCGCTGATGCATACGTTCATTGTCTGGATACAAAAGGTAAAAAAGTATGGCAATTACAAACAGATGGTCCTGTATTAGGCTCACCCACTATGGATAGTAATGTTGTGTACATTGGTGGCAGCGATCACTGCTTCCAGGCTGTTGAATTGAAAACCGGCAAACCAATCTGGAGATCGTGTATTTTAAATGGCCCGGTGGTAAGCAAACCTGTAATTTACAACAACAGCATCATCTTTGGTGCCTGGGATAAAAATCTTTATTCATTAGACAAGAAGACCGGCAAGCTGCTATGGAAATGGAATAACGGCTCGTCTGTAATAAATTATTCACCCGCATCCGTTATTCCTGTGGTGCACGATGATGTAGTGTATGTTGTTGCCCCTGACCGTTATTTATCAGCCATTGATGCAAATACAGGCAAAACTTTATGGAGAACAAATGAAGCAACAGTTCGTGAATCTATCGGCATTTCGGGCGACGGAAGATTTATTTATGCCAAGACAATGCAGGATACTGTTGTTGCTTTCAACACTACAAAAGAAAAAACAAATGCAGCGTGGAAAGTGAATGCAGGCTATGGATATGATCATGTGCCATCCATGCTGATTGAAAAAGACAGTCAAATATTTTTTGGAACAAGAAGCGGCGTTGTTTACTCAGTTGACGCTACAACTCAGAAAATAAATTGGGCTTATAAAATTGATAATTCAATGGTGAATACAGTGAATGTAATTAATTCATCCAGTGTAATTGCTTCCACAATGGATGGAAAAGTTACCTTACTAAAGATAGAATATCGAACACCGCCAGCTAAGATTAACGGCAGCAAATAAAGACAATGTATTAATAGTAAACTATCTTCTGAAACGAGAGACAAGCCAAATTATCAATGCTACTACTGCCACTACTACAATAACCCCGACCCACATACCTGCCTGAAAAATATCACCAATTGCTTCGCAGGAAGAAAGTGTTATAACTATTGCTGCCAAAAACATCCATAAATAGCTGTACTGTTTCATGTGTTGCGTTTTTATTTGTTATGCAAAAGTCCGGCCGTAATAAACTAAAATAAAGTTGACTGAACAGTTTTTAAACGAACAGTAGGAGATTCCTGTGGCTGTTGCTCAAATTCTTCTGCCCATTTTTCCACTTGTTGCAGATCGGTATAAATATACCAACCGAGTGAACCCATGAAGCTATCCTCAATTTTGTGATCTGCTTTTGAACGGATGTAATCAAGCAATCGTGAATTGTAGGGCAACTTCAGTGCTATTTCTGCATCTATTTTTGGAATAGCCATATCGGGCACATTCCACTTTCCTTCCCGGCGAAACTGTTGCAACAGTGTTTCTGCAGATGCTTCTGTTTTCTCCCATACAATGTAATGCTCAGGCTGCTGGCGGTTGCGGTAGAAAAAGATGTATTGTTTATAGTCTTCGTGAAACATTATATCCATTCACGGGTTAGTTCATCAATTTTTTTCATTTGCTCCAATGTAAATGCAAGAGCATTCACTATTTTGGGCAGGTGTTCTACTTCGTGCAGGTTTAATATGCGACCTCTGCGGTCTTTCAGATATTTGTCCAGCACCTGGTAGCCACCAATGTAAAAATCGTAAACTTCTCTGGGAATATTATCTAAGAAGTCCTTGCTGTTAATGTAAAGTTTTCCACTTTTGTACTCCGGTTTATCCACTTTTTGTGCGCCACCAGCTTCCTTTAAATAGGTGTTGATGAGATGTATTTCTTTTTTTAGTAAATGCACTTCCACCAAATCTGCTCCCAGATTACTTAACTGCTCAAATATGTTTTTATCCGGTGTAAATGGAATTCGTGGAAAATCAATTTTTAGGAACTCTGCATATTTGGTGCGATAAGTTGGACTGTGCAGAATAGCATAGATGTAACCAAGAATTTGTTCAGGTGTGTAATGATGTTGGTAGAGTTCGTCAATGTATTTGCGGAAGTTAACTTGAAAATTTTCTGTCTTGTTTTCGTTATATACGTAAAGAGGCAAACATGCGTTGTTTCCTCTTCTAAATAAATTATAATCTTCAACCTTATCCCCCACAAAAATTAAATTCCATTCTTCTGTGCCTAATGCTTGCCCCTGCCTGCCAATAAATAAAGCTGTATTTTCTTTTAATAGATGCCTCATAATTTCTTTGCGGGGTCGGCTATGAAATCCCTTGGTAGCTCCAGTGAAAAAGGTATAACGCATATCAAAAGGACGGTATAGATATTTTATTACTTTTTCATCATCAGACTTATGTATTAAGACGTCTTGTTGAGCTAAACTTATTTTCCAATCATCAGCATCCGGTCCAAGATGAAATTTTTGTCGTGCCGTTTCAACATCTATCGAAGTAAATTCTTTCAACTTTTCCATTAAGCTTTCCTTATCAAATTGTATACACAGGTTGTCTCTACTCGTTGCAACCCCAACTCCTTGTGCTAAAAATATTTCAGTTACTTTCTTACCAGTCAAATATTTCTCTTTCTTTGAATCATCAATAGGAACAAAAAGATAAAAAGGTGATTCCGCAATAACCGCCCGCCAAATATTTTCTTTCATTTCCATTTCCCATCCTAGCTGATACTTTTCTTTTCTTTTGCCCCACCAGTCCGTATGATAAATCTTTTTTTCAAGTCCTTTCTTTTTTACCAGTAAGCTAATAGCTACACCCTGCTCAATGTCAAATACATTTTCATCTTTGCCGCCATCGGGTGTTTTTTCTTTCTTCTTGGCATTACCATGCAAATCAATAAAATACATTTGGTCAAAAGTATTCATCAGGCTTTGGCGCATACCACGGAAAGTTGGATTGTCCAAAAAAGAATGGTTAGTGATTATGCCTACAATTCCTTCATCAACACTATTCATTTTATCCTGCGCAAACCGAATAAATTTTACATAATCATCTTGTAATCCTTTAGGATTTCTTTCATTTAGCTTTCTACCATCAACGAAATAATATTCTTTAATTTTTTCGGTTATCCATTCTCCGTTGTTTTTTGAAACATATGAATACGGGGGATTGCCAGTGATTACTAATATAGATTTGTCTTTTACTCTTTGTGCTTCCTTAGCTTCTTCTGTTAATGCAGGTAGCAGCGGAATACGAATTTGTTTATCAACAGGCTCCAGGGTATTGGTAAGAAATACATTCAATCGTTCGCCTTGCTGCATAGCATAACCTTCTTCCTTTAAATACTGAGAAAGTTTGAGATGTGCAATGGTGTACGGAGCAATCAGGTATTCAAAGCCGTATATATTTTTCAGCAAATGTTCCTTTACAAGCAACTTACGCTGTGCACTGTCTGCAGGAAATTTTTGCAGCACCTGCTTAAAAATGTCTGCCAGAAAAGTTCCCGTGCCGGTTGCAAAATCAAGTACCGTAACTTTTTGTGCGTCAGCCAACCCGTGCCTGTAACCAAATGTATTTATGATAACATCATCAATTGCCCGCACAATAAAATTGACGATAGGCGGCGGTGTGTAAT
>JBHENB010000119.1:0-4108 GCA_046262255.1 Chitinophagaceae bacterium | reverse complement strand
CACTTATCCAAACTATTTTCTTTGCGCTCATGATAAAACCTTTTTATAGCTTGATGACTGCATTTGCAAACTCAACCAAATCTTCACATACAAAGTGGGGCTTTGATGCTAATGGATAAAGTGATTGTCCTTTACGCTCAATAAAAGCAGCTTGCATGCCTGCCTGTAACGCACCAGTTATATCCCAACCATGTGCTGCTACCATAATAACATCACCTGTACTAACACCTAATGTTTGTGCAGCATACTGATAGGTTTCAGGGGCAGGTTTATATTTTTGAACTGCATCTATGCTCAAAGTTGCTTCAAAGTATTTCGTCAAACCTGTAGGGTCTAATTGTGCAGAAAGTGTTTGCATGGGAGAATTGGTAAGTGTAGCCAAACGGAATCCTGCTTGTTTCAGCAACTTCAACCCTTCTTCCACATCAGTATAAGCAGAAAGCTTTTTCATTAAAGCCAATGCTTCTTTTTTCTCATCTTCCTCTATCTCTCTTTGCAAGGCTTGAGCAGCCATGTCCAAAGTTGCATCAGCAATGGCTGAAAAATCATGATACTGACCGGTACAGTTATCTACTAAAGAATATTGCAACAGCATCCCAAACCAAATGCGAAAGCCACGTTTACTATGCAATATATCATTCACCTTTTTCTTTAACGGCGACATGTTCATCAGCGTTTCATTTACATCAAAGAGAATAACTGAAGGTTTCTTATTGGCTTGCATTTCAAAAATTTTGTTGTTTAAAAATACTGGCTATGTTGTTTCTTTTGTTTTAGTATTGATTTTCTTAACCGTGGTGTACACACCATACAGTACCATTACCGCAATAAAAACATACACCCACGCCGGAATGTTTTTGCCAACAATAATCAGGTATAAATAAGCTGAAATAAAACATAAGCCTGTAAGTAAAACAGGAATGACAAATGGCTTTTTATGGCGAATGTTTTTAATGGTCCAGCCAAGACAAAGGAAGAAGAAAGGAATAGCTCCGATGTAAATGCTGCCAAAGATGTAAGGATTGACGCCATAGTTTTCACCAAGGCTCAAAAACCAGTCTTTAAAAGTTTCCCACCACTGCATTAGCTAAAGATTTTATAAGCAAAGCGTAAGAGTTTTTTCAATCCCTCTGTCAGCCTCTGCTGTTTATATTGAACAATTGCTTTTTGGTTGATACGTGTAGCTACCGGATAAGGATAAATTTTATTGAAAATATCATTAATCGAAAGGCTGTAAGTATTGGCTAATACCAACTCCTGTATTAGTTCTCCTGCATTAGGCGCCACCATAGTGCCCCCTAATATTTTTTCTTTGTGAAGCAAACCACCCTGACTGATAAATAATACCAATTTACCATATTGATAATTATCTACCACTGCACGGTCATCTTCTTCAAAGTCCTGTTCCAGCCGTTTGTAATGGATACCTCTTTCTTTTAATTGGTGCTCATTGAGGCCAAAGGTCGCCACTTCCGGATCGGTAAAGGTGACCCAGGATATATGGTCGTTATTCAGCTTTTTATTAAGAGGTGAAAAGAAGTTATTCAGTAGTATGCGAGCCTGAAATTCCGCTTCATGAGAAAACTGCAATGAGCCTGCTACATCACCGCATACATATACATTTTTATTAGTGGTACGCAAATAATCATCCACAACTATTTTATCATGTTTTACATGAATGCCGGCTTTAGATAATTGCAAACGTTCTAAATCCAGTATCCTTCCTATCCCCACAAATACAGCACCTAATTGTAAGCGCTTCGTGCTGCCATCTTTTAATTTGATGATCGCTTCATTCGCAGAGGTGAAGCTTTCTATAGAAGCATTAAAATAAAATTCAATTCCTTCCTGCTGTAATTTCTGCAAAAGAATTTTAGTGACTGTTTCATCATCATGTTCCAGGATTTTATCGCCCATACTAACTACAGTCACCTTACTCCCCAATCGAGCCATAGCTTGTGATATTTCAATTCCAATAGGACCACTGCCAACAATTAAAAGTCTTTCTGGTAATTCCTTTATATGAAAGATGTTTTCGTTATCGTAATATTTTACTTTTTCCACACCCGTCACTTTTAGTTTCACGGGCTTTGACCCTGTAGCAATTACAATTTTTTTTCCCCTGAAACGTTTGCCATTTACTTCAATTTCGTTGTTGCCGGTAAAATTCGCTTCACCCAATGCCACATCTACACCTTGCTGCCGTAACCATGCTGCATTTTCATGTACCCGTATTACATTTTGCTTATCATGCACATATTGAATAGCCATTTGAATATCTATTTTTCCTGTTAGTGCTACACCAAAATTACCCGCCACTTGTGCGTGATGTGCTATGCGTGCTACATGAATTAAAGCTTTGCTTGGAACGCAACCATCATTTAAACATTCTCCACCGATATGTTCATCTGTTTTTTCTATCATTAATACTTTGAAGCCTGCTTTACCCATAAACAGACCTACACTTAGCCCTCCTGAACCACAACCAATAACAATAAGATCGTATACGCCTTTAGTCATAGCTTTTAGTCGGCATAATTATATAAACCTGACAGTTATGGCGACAAAGGTTAAAAGTTGTCAATAACATATTTAAGTAGTGGCTCCCAGCTTGAATTACAACTTCAAATTTCTGGCAAATCATACACCGGGGAAAACTTCAATTAAGAAATTGTTTAGAGCTTAAATGGTTTAAGTGATAATTCCAAAAATCTTTTGTCAGGAAAGACATAATTCTTCGACTACACATTAAAATTTGTTCCAACAAATTTTTAATGGGTGTTACAATAGTAATTCAATAACAAATTTTCTATAATTGTTAACCATCATCATTCCAACTTATAATGAAGCGGAAAGCATTACTTGCCTCATTAACTATTTAAAAAATAATTCAAACAACAAAGTCAAAGAAATAATTGTATCGGATGGTGGCAGTACGGATAAAACTTTAGAGGTTGCGCAACAGGCAGGTGTTAAGGCTGTATTATCTCCAAAAAAAGGAAGGGCATCTCAAATGAATTATGCAGCATCTATAGCAAGTGGTGAAGTATTATATTTTGTTCATGCTGACACTTTCCCCCCTCCAACGTTTGTTGTGGATATTGAACAAGTTCTTGCAGATGGTTATGAATTGGGCAGGTATCGGACAAGATTCAATAGCAATAAAACTATTTTACGTATTAATGCCTTTTTTACCCGCTTTGATTGGTTCATTTGTTATGGCGGTGATCAAACTTTATATATTACCGATAAACTATTTAAAGAGATTGGAGGTTTTAAAGAGGATATGCTCATAATGGAAGATTATGAGATTGTAGAAAGGGCACGAAAAAAGGGGAAGTATAAAATATTCTCAAAGGCAGCATTGGTTTCAGCAAGGAAATATGATACGAATAGCTGGCTAACTGTACAACTTGCAAACCGGACTATCGTAAAAATGTACGACAACGGTGCATCACAGGTAGAGATGATGGAAAAATATCAGGGAATGTTGGTATACAGATAAAAAGATAAAACTGTTAGTGTTATGAAAGATTTAATTACAGGTATACAGCAGGTAGGTATAGGTGTAACTAATGCAAACGAAGCAAAGCACCTATACAAAGATCTTTTTGGTATGAACGTTTTGATCTTTGAAGATAAGGCTGAAGCTTCTTTAATGACACGTTATACAGGCTACCAGGTGCATAACAGGCATGCCATCTTATCTATGAATCTTTCCGGTGGCGGAGGTTTCGAAATATGGCAATTTACTTCAAGGGTTCCTTTAGAAAGTGCATCTAACAGGTTTGGCGATTTAGGAATTTTTGCTATAAAAATTAAGTCAAAGAATGTAAAGGCTGCTCATGAGCATTTTAGCGAAATGCCTTTAATAAATGTATCTGCATTAATGGATGCACCTGATGACAGAAATCATTTCTGGCTTACTGATCCTTATGGTAATCATTTTAATATTGTAGAAGGAGATGAGTGGTTTAAATCAAGACAGGGTATATGCGGCGGGGTAGTTGGGGCTGTAATAGGCGTGTCTAATCTTGATAAGGCACTTGAATTTTACCGGGATGTTTTAGGTATAGATGAGGTAATATATAGTGGTACTGCTCCTGCA
>JBHENB010000118.1:0-4165 GCA_046262255.1 Chitinophagaceae bacterium | reverse complement strand
AGGTGAAACAATGCATCCTCTTTAGAAAAGCCATAAGTGCCATTTACCAGCAACTGGTTAAATACCTGGATGATGGGTCCGCCTCCATAACCAATATGCCATTTATTGGAATCTTCACCAGGTTGCCAAACTCTTCCTTCATCTACAAATGCCAATAGACCAATTTTACCATCAAAAAAACGATTGTTGGTAGTTACCATCCACCGGAGATCATTGTTATTGTAAAACGAATGCTTACCATAAAACCGCTGACGGCGAAATCCTCTAAGATTTTCGTTACCTCCTAACTTATTTAGTTGGTAAAACTCAGCACCACCCTGAATAGTGGCGCCCCCTGCCCGAAAAGCAAGAGTAATTGTTCTGGATAAAGGCAAATAAAACGATGCAGATGATGTGTACCGGGTAAAATTATCATCACTCTCATCCGTACTTTTTATGTTGAAAGTAGGAGCTGCAGAAACATCGAAGGCAAACCCCTTTGTGGGTACAAGTGGATCGTTTTGTTTGCGATAGGAATATGTGGCAAATGCTCCTGCAAAATGTTTTTGTTCCAGGTCTTTTAGAGAAAGGAACGGAAGGTATGTATGGATGAATTTATCGTCATTGTCTTTAATCTTTACCGTTTGGTAAAATGGGCTAAATTCCAAATAATGTACCTTGTTTATCAAACGGTTAATGCCAATTGAAGCATAATACTCCCGGCTGTACAAACGGTAGAATTTATTTTTTTCATCTTCTGACATTTCCGTTTCATTACCTACTCCAAAAAAATAAACAGAGTTGGGTAAATCTGCTCTTCCGGTGAGGGTCAAATTCCAATTACCAATAACCTGGTTGAAAATGCTTTTATATTCTATGTAAAACGAACCTTTTGTTAATCCGTAATAGGCAATAAGACTGTGTTCAAAGGCAAATGGATCTTTGCCTTTATGCCTGCGAACTCTGTATCCTACACCTGGTGTAAGGCTTGGCTTTACAGTGAAACCTTTCTTATCAATCACCAGTGTATCATTCTCATCTTTATAAAACCGTTTACGTAGCAGATAATATATTTTACTTTTTGTAACTGGTGTATCACTGACGGTAGTGGTATTGTTCACATCTATATTAATTGTATCCTGCGCCAGGTTAGTAGTGTCCTGTCCCAGTAATAACTCAGGTAATAAAAGGATGCAGATGATTAACACCTGCAGCTGTATGAATACTTTCATAAAAGAGGTTTTGGTAAAAGTCCGTTCAACGTGATGAAATTATAAAAAACTCTTTTCATTACAGAGTTGTTACAACAAAAAAAAATTATTCGAATTGTTTTATTGCTTTTTCAATACTCATAGCACCTTCAAAAACGGAAATAAGATTTCCCTTTTTATTATAGAACGCCATGAACGGGAGATTTTTAATGCTGTAAAATGAAGGCATTAAGTAATAGATATCTTTACCTACTACCACATTCTCCAGTTCATTTATTTTGTACCTGGTTACAAATTCATTCATCTGCCAAATAGGATGAAGTGTGGACATCACAACATGAAAGTTTTTTGTTTGTTCTCTATATTTCATTAATTCTTCAGCAGTTTGTTGGCAATGGCTGCAATCCGGACTGAACAAAATAAGTAAAACCGGTTTCTTTTTAGGAATATCTGCTTTAGTGTATTTAGTAGTACTGTCCCTCAACAATAATTGTATCGGAGGCAAAGTGGGAAAACGTTTGAAAGGTGGTTGCAACGTATCCACCTGTGAAAAAGCTGTTAGTGAACTAAAACAGACTACTACATGCAATAACCATGTTTTCAGAATCATTTTTCAAAATTACAAAGCAATACAGAAGCAACGATATACAATGCTGTATGTTTCGAAATCAGCAGTTTGGCCTATTTTACTTTAGCTTTGCCGCCACAAAAATTAATATAAATAAACCGTATTTTCTTATGGCAAATACAGCAGACATCAGCCGCGGATTAATTATTAAATTAGATGGCAGCCTTTATAAAGTGGTGGAGTTTGGAGAAAATAAAACTGCCCGTGCTGCCGCAAAAGTGTGGGCAAAATTAACAGGGGTAGATAATAACCGCACCATTGAAAAAACATGGAACAGCGGAGATACAATTTATCCTATACGCGTAGAAAGGAAAGAGTTTCAGTTTTTGTATAAAGACGATACCGGTTATAATTTCATGAATAATGACACCTTTGAGCAAATATCTGTACAGGAAGGGCTGGTGGATGCACCACGGTTTTTAAAAGAAGGAGAACAGGTTTCTGTACTGATAAATACGGAAACAGATTCCCCCATGGCTGTTGAACTGCCAGATAAAATTGTTACAAAAATTACTTATAGTGAACCTGGCATGAGAGGTGATACTGCCACACGAACATTAAAACCTGCAACAATAGAAACCGGTGCAACAGTAATGGTTCCCCTGTTTGTAAATGAAGGAGATCTTATTCGTGTTCATACTAAGACCGGTGAATACGTAGAGAGAGTAAAAGAATAGCCGGTAACTTACTAGCTCCGGCGTTGAAGTTATGGGTTTATTTCAATTGCTTCACCAGGTTATTCAAAACATCATTTACTATAGGGCAAAAAGTGGCATTCTTCAAAGTAAGGGATTGTCTTTTTAGAAATACATCCTCATTTGTATAAGGAAACCGTGCACAATCGGAGGGACGAACATTATAAATAGTGCAAGAATTATCACTCCCTAAGAAAGCACAGGGAGTTGATTTCACAACAAAGTCTCCTTCAACATCAACCATTAAATAGGTATCAATAAAAACACTTTCTTTCATGCCAAGATATTTGCTGATACGTTTTACATCTGGCGTTTTAAATCTTGGCGAATAGTTTTTACAACACGCAGCACAGTGCAGGCAATTATTTTTTTGTATTGCAACGTCATGCAGTTGGGGAAGCTTTCTTAAAACATCATTTTTATCAGCTCGTTGTAAATATTGCCTGAAAAGCTTTTGCTGATTCTTGCCGGATAATAACTTACCGATACCCATTTTGCAAAGAAAACAATGTTTATTTTTATCAGCCGTTAAATTTGAAACAGCATATATCAAACTATAGAATATGAGCAGCTTTTTCTTTAGAACAAACATTAATTCGCAGCAAAAACAAGCAGAGGCTAAAGCGTTTTTAGAAACACTGCAAAATAATCAGGATATTGATGGCTGGCAGCTGGATGTCAACCATCCTGAACATATACTTCAGATTGAAACAGTACAATTTAGCTCCGAAACATTGAAGCATGCATTGAACGAAGCCGGCATTGATGCAGAATTTACAACGGCGCCCCAGGCCCGGTAAGATGCTGTATGAACAACAGATACAACGTGAATTAAATCTCTGGCAGCATAAAATGCGCAGGAAACCCGGTGTTCTGAATATGCTTTCCAAAAAAGTGCAGGTAAGAATCAACAGAATTATTCCGGAAAAGGTGCACAGAACAATAACGGCCGCAATTAAAAATATGGTACGGGGTGTTCTGTTTGGTGCCAAATACACAGTTCCGAAAAATGTCACATTTAGTTCTTTGCAGGAGCTGGAACAAACCGTTTTAAAGAAAATTGACATTTATAAAAAAACTGCTGCAGCGGAAGGTGGTATCACCGGTGCCGGCGGCTTCTTTACAACACTTGCCGATTTTCCAATTTTGCTGAGTATCAAATTAAAAATGCTTTTTGATATTGCTGCATTATATGGGCATGATGTTAAAGATTATAGGGAACGCTTGTATATTTTGCATATTTTTCAACTGGCTTTCAGCAGCCAGCAGCACAGAAGAAATGTCTATGACACAATGCTGAATTGGGAACAAAAAAAAGAGCAATTCCCTGATGATATCCATCAGTTTGACTGGCGCAACTTTCAGCAGGAGTACCGCGACTATATTGACCTTGCAAAACTGGCACAACTCATACCCGGCATTGGGGCTGTAGTTGGCCTGGTGGTAAATTATCGCCTGATAAATAAACTTGGTGAAACTGCAATGAATGCATACCGCATGCGGTTGATCAAAAAAGAAGCTTAGGTATTTTTGTGATCACTTTAGAATTCTTCAGTGACATTAATCTTGCTATTGATTGTGGAAGTAAATACATTAATTTCTTCCCGGAGCAGCTCTTCTTTTTTTAAAAATTTTGTGGAATAGTAAAGACA
>JBHENB010000117.1:2907-4286 GCA_046262255.1 Chitinophagaceae bacterium | reverse complement strand
ATGTACAGCGGCAACCCGTACAGAGTATGAAGTTGTGCCTTCCATCCTTGAAAGGATTTCAGGTGGTGGATATAAATATCATCTTATATGCAGAAGCTGCAGGTAACTACACCAACTTTTATTTTACTAATCAGTCGCTGGTATGCACTTCAAAGCCGATACATGAATATGAGGAACTCCTTGAGGACTCGGGATTTGTTCGCATTCACAAGTCATCTCTGGTAAACCTTGTGCATATAAAAGAATATTTAAAAGGAGAAGGTGGTTCTGTTATTTTATCAAACGGCACAGAATTAGAAGTGGCCAGAAGAAAAAAAGACATCTTTCTTTTCAAAATGAAAAATTTTTATAAGTATTAGTTCGACAGATGACCAATGATGCAATTATTCTATTCGATGGTATTTGTAACTTCTGCAATGCAACAATAAATTTTATCATTAGCCAGGACAAAAAGATGGTCTTCAAATTTGCTGCTTTACAATCTGAAGCCGGACAGAAACTTTTAGAACAGTATGGATTATCAAAAGCTAGTTTCGATTCCTTTATTTTAATTGATAATGGAAGGGTTTACAAAAGTTCTACTGCAGGATTACGATTATATAATAAACTTCCATGGTTTTGGAAATGGACACAAATTTTTTGGATTGTGCCAAAATTTGCAAGAGATGCTGTTTACAATTTAATTGCTAAAAATCGCTACAGGTGGTTTGGGAAAAAAGATGAATGCATGGTGCCAACACCGGAAGTAAGAGAAAGATTCATTTTCTGAACACAATGTCTTAATATATTTGGGTCGATTTATAGGATTATTGTGAGTAACTAATAGTTTTTGAAATTGAATAAGTGATAGTAAACATTAATCCTCATAATCATTTAATCCGATAAATCGTGGTTCAGACAATAACTTCCCCCTGCATATACAAAACACATTTCCCACTCATTAATACCCGGTCACCCGCAAGCTCACATTCTAAGTCTCCGCCACGAGGTGAAAGTTGCTTACAGTGCAACTTTGTCTTTCCTAACTTCTCGCTCCAGAAGGGAACAATATTACAATGTGCCGAACCCGTAACCGGGTCTTCAGGAATACCCGCACCCGGGTAAAAGCACCGGGAAACCACATCATCGGTATGACCTTTCGCTGTAACGATTACACCTATAGTATCAAGTTGCTTCATTAAATTAAAATCAGGTTCAACATTCCGGACTGCTTCTTCATTTGGCAGTACAACAAAATAATCTCTTGAACGAAGGATTTCTACAGCAGTTGTAATTCCTAAGCTTTTTAAAAGATTGTCAGGTACTTCACATGCAACAGGTATTCGTGCAGGGAAATCAAGAGTATAAACTCCATCCTTTGCAAATGCTTTTAATATGCC
>JBHENB010000117.1:421-2897 GCA_046262255.1 Chitinophagaceae bacterium | reverse complement strand
GAACTATCACAAAAAAAGAAAAGATATATAAACCTAAGTTCCCCCACCGGTCCGAAGGACTCCGGACTCTTTCGGAGGGGACAGGGGGCTACTCCACTGCACTTGCCCCTTCCACCAGCACTGTTACTTTGTTGTTGAGCACCTCTACAAAGCCGCCTTGTATATCAAAGTTTACGGAATGATTTTGTTTGTCACGTAATACTTTTATGCGGCCTGCTTTTAATGCGCTTACCAAAGGTGCATGTCTATCCAGCACTTCGAAAGAACCGCTGATGCCCGGCATTTGCACACCGTATACTTCGCCGCTAAATAATTTACGCTCCGGTGTTAATATTTCTAAAGTCATAAACGGCCCCTCCCGTCCTCCCCGAAGGGGAGGTGATCTGCTCACTAACCTCACTTTGCGAAGTGACTGTATTGTTAGTGGCATCTTCATTAAGCAGGGGCTGTATGTCGGCGAAGTCCCCCACGGGGGGATTTAGGGGGCCGCCTTTCACAAAAAAAGCAGTTTCACTTAAATTGTTTTCCATTGCAATCTGCTGCATCAGCCCATCCTCCATCCAATTACTTAATGGAATTACTGCAGCAGGATTGCCTTCGAAAATTTTTTCAGCAAAAGCATCAACCTGGTATATTTTTAGAACCATAAATGACTAATTAGCAATCGGCAATATGCAATGAGCAAGGCGTGCAACTTCAATATTTGTCTGGATTACTGAGCATATGATTTAATAATTTTCCTACTTCTTCATTTTTCAACAAAAGAATACCATATGTTTCCTGGTTAATGTATTTACAAGCAAGAGCAAAATCTAACCACACCAAAGTTTCTGAATTCTCCATGTCAGCATCGGAAACTTTGGATACGAAATGTGCAGGATATTGCCGTTTGCGATATGCCTCAGCAATATTCGTACAAACGCTCCTCGACGAACGTCTAATCTGATCTGTAAGTGAATACGTTTCTTCTTTAGGAAACCTTTTGCTTATTTGAAATATCTCCATTGCTAAAGAAAAAGCCTTTTGATAAACCTTAGTATCCCTAAAATTATATACAGGCATAAATTCCTTTTGCTAGTTGCATATTGCTTATTGCCAATTCCCACACTACTCCCTCATCATCTCCTTTACCACATCTACTATTTCCTCGGCGTTTGGCTTGCTAAAATAATCCCCATCACTTCCGTAAGGTGGCCGGTGTGCCTTTGCAGTGATGGTTCGCGGAGTAACATCCAGCCATCGGTATCCTTTCTGTTCCTCCATTACTTTATTAAACATAAAAGCAGCAGCACCGCCCGGTACATCTTCATCAACAAAAACAATCCGGTTGGTTTTTTTCAAAGATTCCAAAATTTTATAATTGATATCGAACGGGAGTAGTGTTTGTACATCAACAATTTCACAGCTAATACCTGCCTGTCCGGTAGGCAAGTTTTGCTTTTCTAAATTCTGCACAGCATCCTGAACTATCCGCAATGTAGACCCGTAGGTAACAATGGTAACATCTTTTCCTTCATGAACAACCTCAGGAACACCAAACGGAACTGTAAATTCTAAAAGATTGGAGGGTAATTTTTCCTTCAAACGATAGCCGTTCAGGCATTCAATGATAAGACCAGGATCATTGCTTTGCAGTAAAGTATTATACATGCCAACTGCCTGCGTCATATTTCTTGGAACACATACATACATTCCACGCAATGCGTTTATAATCATACCCATTGGTGAGCCGCTGTGCCAGATACCTTCTAATCTGTGGCCTCTTGTACGAACAATAAGCGGACAACTCTGCTGTCCTTTTGTGCGGAAATGCAAAGTGGCAACATCATCACTTAGCGGCTGTAAACCATACAACAGATAGTCTAAATATTGTATTTCTGCAATGGGTCGCAAACCTCTCATGGCAAGACCAATACCTTGTCCTATTATAGAAAGCTCACGAATACCTGTATCAAAAATGCGGGTTGCTCCGTGTTTTGCCTGCAAGCCGGAAAATCCCTGGTTCACATCTCCTATATATCCAAGATCTTGTCCAAATGCAAACACTTTAGGATTAGCGCCAAACAACTGGTCAAAGTAATTATTCAACACTTCAAAACCATTTACAACAGGCGCATCATCTGTAAAAGAAGGTTTAACTTCTGCAACCTTTAATGCCCCCTTCGGTCCCTCATTGTATAAATAAGTATTGTACAACTGTTTGTTTTCTTTTAAAAGATCATTGTAATAATCCCGCAGCCAGAAAGCAGCATCATTATTACCTGCAACTGTATTTGCCGTATGTAAAGTTTGCATTACATCTCTGCGAAGAGGTTCATGTATGGAAGAAAGTTGCTTACCAAGCTCACTTAACTCACCCGACACATGTGGCAATTTAGTAGCCATATCTGTGAGGAGTTCTACAGCCTTGTTTACTTGAATCTTTATTGGTTGTAAATATTGCTCCCATGCCTGCTTTTTATTTTCCCGTACATGC
>JBHENB010000117.1:0-411 GCA_046262255.1 Chitinophagaceae bacterium | reverse complement strand
TTTCTACCGCCTCTAATTCTTCTTCATTCGCTAAAGCATTACCAACAAGCCATTCCTTCATTTTCAGCATCCCATCCCATTTTTTTTCCCATTCCAGCCTTTCATTATTTTTATATCTTTCATGGCTCCCCGAAGTAGAATGCCCCTGTGGTTGTGTTAATTCTTCTACATGAAATATAGCAGGAGTATGCGTTTCCCTTGTGATTCGAATTCCTTCTTCGAATGTTTCACATAATGCAGCGTAATCCCACCCTTTAACCTTAAAAATATTAATTCCGTTTGTTCCTTCTTCTTTTCGCAAGCCGGATAATGCTTCAGAAATAGAAGCTTTCGTAGTTTGATACTCCTTAGGTACAGAAATGCCATACCCATCATCTAAAATAAAAACAGCAAGTGGAACCTGTAGTACTC
>JBHENB010000116.1:421-4330 GCA_046262255.1 Chitinophagaceae bacterium | reverse complement strand
AAATGAATGCCACGTGAAGCTAAATGAAATGACTACTGCTGCCTCAGGGTTACGCAGATATTTTACTATAGTTCCCGGTTCTGATCGTCAACCTGAAAAAATTTGTTTGCGGTTCGGGGATGGCAAAGATACTTGCTACACACCTGCAACCCCTGTCACGCAGCAATCATTAACCATATCACATCTATACCCTGCACCAGGAGCATATGCTATTAATGTGAGAGTAGTATATACCGGAGGCTGCATTGCTGAGTATTCCCGGGAAGTAGTAATTCGTTCGCATAGCAATAATAGCAATATATGTGGTGGGTATATGGTTGATTCTGTAACTGCAACGCAAACTGTTTTATTTAAAGGCGTTGCCATTCACAATAGTAACGACCATGTGATTAGCTACAGGTGGACATTTGGAGACGGTAAATCTGCCATCGGTCAGCAGGTAACGCACAAATATGAAACAAGCGGCAAATATGAAGTGTGTTTATTTATAAAAACAGATCGTGGTTGTGAGACCCGGATTTGTAAACAAGTAATTATTGAAGGATCACATCATCAGCCGCGATTGCAATTATCACCTAATCCTGCTTCCGATGTTCTTCATGCAGTGTTTATTTCAACTATGCAGGAAAAAGTTACCGTCCACATTTTTAATGTTAATGGAGTTTTGGTTAAAAGCTTTGTACGAAATACCACTTTGGGCCAAAACAACTGGAACTTTGATGTATCTACTTTACCGGCAGGAATCTACTCAGTTGTAGTGCGATCTGAAAGACAATTAGCCAGTGCTATTTTTTTTAAGTAATACTAAAACCGGTCAGGTATGTGTGAAAGTTTTTCCTAAGCCACCTTCCTGTATTTTCTACCGACTTCTTTTCTGGTTATATTTTTAATGAACTCTATTTCCTTTTCATTGTAAGGCATCCCATTATGATAGAATATTTCATGGAACCAAAGTTCAGGCTCCTTTTCGTATGGTGTTTCCCACGAATCCCACGGGCAATGCGTTTGTGTTTTGCCTGCAACAAGTCCCCAGTTGTATGCACCAACATTATGTTTTTTTAATATCGGCATTATTTCTTCAAACGTACTGTTAAATGGCCGTGCCATATACTCAGTGCACATCATTGGCCTGTTAAACTGCTTTAAAGAAGCAATTCTTCTTTCAAGGTCTTCCTTCTTTTCGTAACAGTGGAAGCTGATGATATCGGAATGTGCAAACATGTAATTATCGAGGGCAGAAAATGCAGTGTCATGCTCCCAGTTCCAGGGTGCTGCAGTTAAAGGTTGAACAGGATCAATTGCCCGCACCCAATTAATTGTTTTACGCAATAATTCCATGGATAACTCGGCTTTATGCTTTGCATAAGCAATATCCTTATAGCTTGTGATATTCATGTTATCCGGTTCATTGAACAGGTCCCAGCAAAGCACTCTATTATCATTCTTAAAATGGCTTACTATTCCGTGCACATAGCTATGCAAATCATCATACCTGGAAGTATCGTTCAATACAGTATAGCCGGGGCATTGCACCCATCCGGAATTATGGACATTAGGTTTTGGAGCAGGTTGAACACCTAATTTAGGATAAGGATCCCAAACCGCATCAAATAACACAAACATTGTTTTAATCCCATGCTTATGTGCAATGCGTAAAAACATATCGAGCCGGTAAAGAAGATCTTTGCTGTCTTGCTCCCACAATAAATGGTGCAGGAATACACGAACAGTATTAAAACCAAGATTGGCCGCCCAGCTTAATTCTTTATCAATTAAAAAAGGATCAAAAGTCTCCGGCCCCCACATTTCTAACTGGTTAATTGCCGTACTTGGAATGTAGTTACAGCCTACCAGCCAGCCATTATTTTCAGACCATTTATTTACTCTTTGGCGGGACCATCGAGGGGTTAATTGGGGGTCAGGTTCCAATACAGGAACAGGGTTTTCATTGGATAACATAAAGGATATTTTAGGTGGATTTGCAGTTTCCTTTTGGTAATAAGACCCAAAATAGAAAGAAAATTTTAAAAATGCAATGTATAAATGATGTTAAAGTATTTTTATTAAAAATAAGAGGAGCATTGTTTTAAGTTTCTGACCATCTATCCAATAAATATTTATGAGCATTGCCAGCAATATCCGCAACAAGTTTAGAAATATTTTTAATGAAGAACCTTTGGTTGTTCGATCGCCCGGGCGGGTAAACATTATTGGAGAACATACCGATTATAATAATGGGTTTGTATTGCCTGCTGCAATTGATAAAGCTATTTATGTAGCTGTTACAAAAAGAAATGATGATTCTATAAATTTATATTCAGATGATTTTGATGAACTGGTTGACTTTCACCTGCAACAACTACAGCCCGAAGCAGGAAGATGGACAAATTATGTGTTAGGTGTAGTAGATCAGCTTTTAAAGCATGGTTATACCCTGCAGGGATTTAACCTTGCTGTTGGCGGTGATGTACCTATTGGCGCTGGTTTATCTTCTTCCGCAGCAGTTGAATGCTCCACCATATTTGCATTGAATGAAATATTTAATTTAAACATTTCCAAATTAGAAATGGTGAAACGGGCACAAAAAGCAGAACATGAATTTAGCGGCGTGATGTGCGGTATTATGGATCAGTTTGCAAGCATGTATGGCAAAAAGGACCACGTAATAAAATTGGACTGCCTTACGCTTGATTATGAATATGTTCCGTTGAAACTGGATGGAATTAAGGTTGTTCTGCTTAATACTAATGTAAAACATTCACTTGCTTCTTCTGAATACAATACCCGCAGGGCACAATGTGAGGAGGGGGTAACACTTGTAAAAAAACATTTTTCGGAAGTAACAAGTTTGCGTGATGTTACTCTTGATATGTTGGATAAGCATGTTGCACCTGTTGATGAACTGATCTATCAGCGATGTAAATATGTAATAGAAGAAAACCTGCGGCTCCTTGCTGCCACAGAAGATTTAAAAGCAGGGAATATTGAAGCATTGGGCCAGAAAATGTTTCAGACGCACGAGGGATTAAGTAAGCAATATGAAGTAAGTTGCAAAGAACTTGACTTTTTGGTAAACGCTGTTTCTAATGATGCGGATGTTTTAGGTGCACGAATGATGGGAGGCGGATTCGGTGGTTGCACTATCAATCTTATCAAAGAAGATGCAGTGGGAAAAGTAATTGAAAAAGTTGGTAATGCATATTCAGAAAATATGCAAAAAGAAACTACCACGTATACCACACAAATTGAAGATGGAACTTCCATTACTCGTGAGTGATCACTTTACAACAGGAAACCTATATACAGAAGAGGTTGCATACTTTTCTCCGGGGCGTAAAACCGTTGAAGGAAAAGAAGGTTGATTAGGTGAGTCCGGAAAGTGTTGTGTTTCTAGACAAAAAGCAGTTCGCATATCATCGGTGCAATTTCCTTTTATCCTGTTGGCACCTGCCATAAAATTTCCGCTGTAAAATTGAATCCCCGGCTCCCGGGTAAAAACTTCCAGCATAATTCCTGTTTTATCTCCAATTGCTCTTGCTGCACAATCGTCATCATTTGATTTTTTCAGCACAAAATTATGATCGTACCCGCTGCCATTTTTTAATTGAAGATGCTCTTCATTGATTCGTGCACCGATAGCTGTTGGCTTTGTAAAATCAAACGGAGTTCCTTCAACGGATTCAATAGTACCATATGGTATGGACGTTTCATCAATAGGTGTATAATAATCAGCATTGATGATCAACTCATGACCCAGAACATCACCGCTGCATGGCCCGTTTAGATTAAAATAGGCATGATTTGTAAGATTGATGATAGTAGTTTTATCGGTAACAGCAGTGTATTCTATTATGAGTGCATCTTCATTTAAAGTAAATAAAACTGATAAGTTTAAATTACCTGGGAAAC
>JBHENB010000116.1:0-411 GCA_046262255.1 Chitinophagaceae bacterium | reverse complement strand
TGATTGTCCATCAATATCCGTTTGAAAATTTCTTCTTTCAGCAATCATTGCTTCCATTTTCAAAAATTAAGATGCTTGAAATCATTTCCATTTAGTAAGCCATACAGATTCTATTTCTATCACATTATCAGATTCCGTTACTTCACTACCAAAGGATACTTCCAGCTTCTCAACATCTGCTAAAATCAGTTCAGATGGAGTTGCTGCTTTAAAAAAGAGTGGCAGAAAACGTGGATATGGCCTTGGCAACAATAAAAAAGAATCTGGATGTAAGCTATTAAGCGGAATCCCTATTTCCTGCCATTCTTTATTAATCGAAACAGATGCAGAAAATGCGTGCGCATCTTTTGTGATGAGTGTTAGTTTGATTTTTGCCGGAAGTCGATTGCTTGACCTTGCTCTGACAAAAAC
>JBHENB010000115.1:314-4409 GCA_046262255.1 Chitinophagaceae bacterium | reverse complement strand
GGCCTGTCCAGGGAAGAAAAGGATAAAGTATGAGCAGGTTGTGTTTACCCCATAATGGATAGAAGTTAGGCCTGTGGATCAGATCATACAGAAAACCAAAACCCCCGGCTCTTCCGCGTTCATAAAAATCCAGCGCATTATGGCCAAAAACAATAATTAACCCCAGCGCTAATATTGCTGCAAATGGCAACCAGATTGCCAGGCCTAAAAACACCATACTAATACCGATTGCCCAAATAGTTTGCAGCCCAAAGAAGGAAAACGTTGGATCAAAAGTGAAAGCAAAATTGATCACTGTTAATTCAATAAGAATTAGCCATAAACCTCTCTTGATCAAAAAAACGCTTAATTCTTTTTTACTCTTTCTCAATCCCTGTAAAAATGCAGAAGTGCCCGCAAGGAATACAAAAACAGGCGCACAAAAATGGGTGATCCACCTTGTGAAAAATAAAACAGGAGTTGTTGTATCCAAATCTAAAGGATCTTGTGTGAATGCCTGGGCATGAAAGAAATCACGAGTATGATCAAGCGCCATGATGATCATCACTAATCCACGTAAAAGATCAATGGATGTGATGCGGTGGCTTGGTTGGAGAGACCTTGGTTGATGTGATTTGTCTATCTCAGTTTCAATTGTTTTGGTTGCAGTGAACATATTAAGAGTTTTGAAAAATGCTGGTGAAGCAAGCTTTGCTAAACTAAACAATTTGTTCTGTAAGGGGAAAACTTGTGACGGTAACCCTCTTTTGACTTGAGTGTTAGCGTATAATATTTTTATCTATTCAGTATAGTTAACGACAGCATTTCCCAACCATTTTATCTATTTCAGATCTCCATTCTTTTGAAGAGTTTTTACTGATGAGCGATTGTTCATCACTGCCTGCTATTCTCCCTAAAATGATAAAAGAAAAAAAAGCATGTTCTCTGCTTTTCCATTTTGCCATTTCAATGATAGAAGGCATTGCTTTTTGCTTTAGTTTATTCAAGAGTATTGAATTGCGATTTTCAGTCAGATGCATCAGCACACCGGCTCCTTTATTTCTGTCTGTCCATACAATTGAATTGAGCATTCGTATGAATGGCTTTGCAGGAATAGTGATGTTTAACTTTGGGTGCAGCCGTATATAACCGGCTAAAATGCCAAGTGCCCGTGTAGCATTATTTCTTACTTCCTCGTCGGGATCGTCTGTTGCAGAAAACAAATGATCTACAACTTTTTTCCTGTTTGAAGAATAGGCAATTATTTCTGCGGCGGCTGCCCGGTGTTCTGTGTATTTAGAATTTCTTAGAACAGTTGCCAGTAAACTAAAATTTTGATTTGCAAACGTGATAAATTTCAATTGTTCTTTTCGTGCAGGTAAATAGTTGCTTAATGCATATCCGGGAGAATCATCTTCCGTGCCCTGACCCGCTTTTACTGCAGTTTGTATTAGTTTATTTAAATTTTGATAGGCACTCATCATTCCGCCGGATAACCGGACGTTTTGTGCAGGAGCATCCCTGTATTTTAAGAGCACTGAATCATTTTCGCCGATGCCTATGTACAACATTAAATTACCGTCAGTATTGCAACAAACGGGATTCACTGTTGCATGTTTTACACCTGCTATCCGTTTCAATTTTTCAGCTTCGGCTTTTGATAAAAACTTGCTCACATCAATGCTATCTCCCTCCTTTACACTTAAATGGACAAGAACAGTGTCCGCAAGTATTTTTCTATTGCCGTAGATATCAATAGAGCCAACACGAAATGTTTGTGAGAACGCAAGGTGGTAGAACAATAGATAAGATAATAAGAACAGCGTCTTTTTCATGTGCCTAATGCTGATTATAAATAACTCAGCCACCAATGCTTATGTGTGGCTTTATAGTTCGCATACCATTTACAAGGAAAATATAAAAGCACAATCACCAACAGCCACACCATGGTATGCAACAATTGCAAACAAAGACTAATGGAAGGAACAAAATAATTCTGTTAACTGTCTAACTTCATTTTCTTTTTTAACCCCTGAAATCGCTCATCGGTTTTCAGTTCCTTCAGTAATGGAAACCGGATGCAGAAGATCATGCCCAGGCAGGCAATTCCCATGCGGTTTTCATAAGCCTTGTTCAGATAGTGAAAGGCTTTGTCATGATCTTTAAGCCCTGCATACAAAAAAGCAAAATCCATGTCAAATACTTTATCCGGCTCAGATTCTTTTCTTTGCTTTATTTTCTCAAGACATTCAAGCGCCTTCTCACGTTGCCCGGCGGCAGCATAAGCATGTCCCAACGAGCTGAGCCCTTTTAGAGGATGGCCAATAAGTTTATGATAATGCTCAGTACTCTCAATGGCTTTATCATATTCGCCCATAATTAAGTATAACATTCCTTTCCCTTCAAATGCACGCCTGAAACGGGGATCAATTTCAATCGCTTTATCATATTGCTCAAGCGCCTCCTGATAACGTCCGGCAAAGCCATACGCGTCGGCAAGATTACCTATAAGAGGTAACGAGAGTGGATCAAGTACAAGCGCCTGCTTCATTTTCTCAATTGCCTTATCAAAATCTCCTTTTGCAATAAGAAACCAACCATGCACCTGGTTAATAAGTGAAGAATTAAGGCACAGGCTGAGTGCTATGTTTAATGATTTTTCCGCTCCTTCAAAATCCCAATGATGAAAAAATTTAATTGTTGCTAATGACAAATGGGACTCGGCATCATCGGGATCAAGCGCAATAGCTTTAAGTGTATATTCGTTTGCTTTGGAATAGGCTACTGCAGGCGGCATTAGTCCCGCTGATCCCATAAATGAATAACAATACGACAAGGCGCAATAAGCATGTGCAAATTGCGAATCGATGCGGATTGCTTCTTCAAAATCTTTAATAGCTTTAGTAATTTCTTCGGGGTTGGATTTATTCCAGTGATACCGTCCTTTAAGATAGAGATTATAAGCATCAAGATTTTCGGTTGGGGCTTTTACTATAGGCTCACTTGTTTTAGTTTCTGCAAAGTTTTCTTTCAGCCTGTTCAATATCTTTAATGAAATTTCATCCTGCACCTGAAATATATCTTCCAGATCGCTATCATACACTTCCGACCAGATATGATAACCATCCGCAGTATTAATGAGCTGTGCTGTTATCCGAACTTTTTTTCCTGACTTGCGGACACTACCCTCAAGTATAGTGGATACTCCTAATTTGGTACCTATTTGCCGGATGTCTTCGTTTTTTCCTTTGAATGAAAATGATGATGTACGGGCTATAACCTGCAAACCTTGTACGCGGGTAAGTGCATTCAGAATTTCTTCAGAAATTCCATCGCTAAAATATTCGTTTTCCGGGTCAGCGCTCATATTGACGAAAGGAAGTACAGCAATGCTTTTTTCTGAAACCTTTTTTTGAAACTCTTTATTTGATGGTAATTGTTCCGCGGGTTGATTCGTAATGACTTCGTAAATTCTTACCGGTTCTTGTACGTGCTTCAGCGTTTCAGTTTTAATAAATTTTGTCTGAATATCCTTTTTATTGGAAATATTTTTTTGTACGGAATCTGAAATCCAGATACTGCCTATAGTAGCAAGGCTTTGCAGCCGTGATGCAATGTTCACTCCATCTCCGAAGACATCACTTTCTTCAAAAACCACTTCTCCCAAATGAATGCCGATGCGCAACTGGAAATCATTTGCAGCGGTGCATGCTTCCTGGATTTTTATTGCAGCATTTACGGCATCGGAAGCTGTGCTGAAGCTAGCCAGCACACCATCGCCTAATTCTTTTATCCACCGTCCGTTGTATTGTTCAATAATAGGTTTTTGTAATGCCCTGTTCTTTCTTAAAAGTACAAATGCTTTTTGTTCATCTTCTCCCATTAATGTTGTATAACCAACAATATCGGTAAACATAATAGCGGCCAGCTGACGCGAAGTGGGCATACTGCAAAATTAGTTTGTTAAATTATCATTGAAGACTGTTTTGAATTACTCTGGCCTAATTTCCTGTTTTTGGGGCTTCCTAAACAGTAGATGAAGGTGATGTAATTTATATAAATTGTGTTCCTTACACCGGAAGTGCTTTTCCATTAGCAGCAGCGAAGGCATTGTTA
>JBHENB010000115.1:0-304 GCA_046262255.1 Chitinophagaceae bacterium | reverse complement strand
TTTTGATGCAGATAACAGCCAAATGCAAATGACAAGTGCTATAGATGCGATCACATAACCACCATTAATTTTGAAATAGTCACCGTGCGGTTGTTTACGCCGCAATTGAATCAGCGATGCAGATACCATAAAATAAACAAGGACTCTGACAATGGCTCCAATGGTAAGGGCTGCAAGAAAACCCCAGATCATGGAAACTACAGCGACGATTAATGTGAACAGCACTAACGATCTTGTTGGCGTATGGTATTTTGGATGTACATAATTTAACACTTTTGGAAACTGGCCTTCTATACTTAACGCG
>JBHENB010000114.1:0-4512 GCA_046262255.1 Chitinophagaceae bacterium | reverse complement strand
ATACAAGGAGCGGCGACAGGCTTCTATCACTTTGCACACCAACTGCATTTTCAATGCCTGCGCCCAGCACTAATAAGGGCTCCTCCGCAGTACCAACATCAAACGTACCTTTTATAATATGTTGTGCTACACCTGCAACTGTAGAATAATTTTCATCTACACCCTTTAAATAAACAATGGACTGAGCTTCCCCATTTTGCAGTAATGCTTTTTCTTCCACTACCAGGGAAATGCCTTTCACACCCTTTATAGATCTCAATCTATTTAACTGATCTTGGGTAAGGGTTATTTGCTTACCTGCTACAGCACTTACTTTAATATCGGGATAAAAGGAAGAATAAAGGGATTTTACTAAACCCTCAAAACCGTTAAAAACACTTAATACTATAATAAGAGCCGCAGTACCTACAATAATTGCCACAATACTTATCCAGGAAATAATATTAATGGCGTTTGTAGATTTTTTTGCTCTGAAGTACCGCCATGCAAAAAGACCCTCAACACCTAAAGGGGAGCTTCTGGAAATTTTTCTATTATGATCATGCCTTTTATTTTGCATGTACTCCACTTGAAATTTGTAAATTGCTGGCAATAAATCTCTTATAAACGGATAAAAAAAGCTCTTACAAATTGTTAAACAAGTATTAAGAATTGCTTCTATTCTCCCCTTTTAGGAGTTGCGGGTGGATTCATTTGTTTAAACAATTCTTCCATTTTGAATACCTGGTCTAACGTATCGTCATGAAAGAACTTTAATTGGGGAATACGCCTCAACTGATGCTTTACCTGTGCTGCAAGTTCTTTTTTTATTTCCCAGCTTCTTTCCTCTATCTTTTTCATAGTTGCTTTTACATCCGTCACCTGAAATAGGCTCAGATATATTCGTGCTTCCAATAGGTCGGGGGTAACCTGTACATTGGATATGGAGATCATTCCACCATCTAACATATTTAATCCTATACGCTGGAAAATGGCAGTTACTTCCTGCTGCAACAAGCCACCAATTTGTTTTTGACGTTTACCCTCCTGCATCTCTTATTTATATCTGGCGGTAAAATTAGTTACTTTGCTGGTTTCACAGTTGTGATGCACGTTTCCACCTCATGAACAAGTATTCAAGGATTTTTAAATACCTGGGACATTATAAGAAAGACATTGTTTTGTATTTTCTATTCATTATTCTTTCTATTGTTTTTTCCATTATATCTATAGGCATGCTAATGCCTTTTTTGGAATTGATATTTAACGCAGATAACGGAACCGCAGGTACTTTACTAAAGCCATCGTCTAACCCTATAATTAGTTTTATACGGAATTTTTTAACCGGAGCTATTGAATCCAAAGGGAAAATTTCTACGTTAGCCTTTATATGCATTCTGATCATTCTAACTATTCTATTGAAGAATGCGTTTTTATTTTTATCCTATTACGTTTTAAATCCTCTTAAAAATAAAGTTGTAAACAGCCTGCGAATAGAACTCTATGAAAAGATTTTGCACTTACCAATTGGATATTTTACTGAAAAAAGAAAAGGTGATTTGATAAGCCGTATTACCAATGATATTGGCGAAGTAGAAACTTCTGTAGTTGGCACTTTGGAAGGATGGATACGGGATCCTCTTGCGATTATTTTGAACTTTGCTTTTCTTTTTTATTTAAGTCCACAGCTAACACTTTTTTTACTGCTGTTCATACCCGTTGTAGGGCTTATAATTGGCAGAATTACAAGGTCTTTAAAAAAAGATTCTATAGAAGTAGCTCATAGATATGCGGACTCGGTTTCTGTTCTGGACGAAACTTTATCTGGATTAAGGGTAATAAAAGCATTTAATGTCGAGGACCGGATCCGTAATAAATTTTTTGCCATCAACAATGATTTACTTACTGCAAAAAACCGCATAGGTTACAGAAGAGACATGGCATCTCCGATGTCTGAGTTCTTAGGAGTACTGACTTTTTGCTGCATCCTGTATTTTGGCGGACGGTTAGTATTAAGTGGCGGTATTGCACTGGAAGCATCTTCTTTTATTGGCTACCTGGCTCTTTTTTACAACATCATAAATCCGGCAAAAACATTATCCACTTCTTTCAGCAACATGCAAAAGGGCAGCGCTGCCATTAATAGAATAGAAGAGGTTTTGCAAACTCCTAATACTATAAATAATAATATACACGGCAGGCAATTAACGGCATTTACCGATTGCATCGAACTGAGAGATGTTTCTTTTTCTTACAATGGAATAACAGTTTTAGAAGATATTAATTTAAAGATTCACAAAGGGAAAACTATTGCGCTTGTGGGCTCTTCCGGTGCAGGCAAATCCACCCTGGCCGACCTTGTTCCCCGTTTTCATGATGTAACAGACGGTGAGTTATTGATTGATGGAGTAAACGTTAAAGAATATGTCCTGAAATCAGTTCGTAACCAGATAAGTATTGTAACACAGGAACCGATTTTATTTAATGATACAATAGCTAATAATATAAAGATCGGGAAAAGCGATGCCAGTGAGAAGGAAGTAATAGAAGCTGCTACTATTGCAAATGCGCATTATTTTATCACTAAAAAAGATAAAGGTTATGAAGATAACATTGGTGACCGCGGAAGCAAATTAAGCGGGGGTGAACGCCAGCGGTTAACTATTGCAAGAGCCATCATAAAAAATCCGGCTATACTAATTTTAGATGAAGCAACTTCTTCTTTAGATACAGAAAGCGAACGATTGGTACAAGATGCAATTAATAATATGATGCAAAACCGTACAAGTATTGTAATTGCACACAGGCTTTCCACCATACGGCATGCAGATGAAATTATTGTTTTGCAGAAAGGACGAATTGTAGAAAGAGGTAACCACGACGAACTAATACAAAAAGGCGGATATTATCACCGGTTGGTGCAGATGCAAGAGTTGAAGTAGTTGGGAGTCTGGAGTGGGGAGTTTGTTAGAACGGCAGAGTTTCTTCAGTAATTACAACTGCCTTTCTCTTCAATTGTTTTTTCAATGCCAAATAACTTATACGTTTTGAGGTTTTTGGAATTCTGAAAACAAGGGCTCCGCGATAAATTTCAAACACCAGTTTAGTGGGATAAGGAGATGTTAACAACCATGCTTCATTCCATTTTGTCATGCCGATTTTATGTTGCTCACTAACCCATTTTGTGGTAAGCAATGTTCAAAATTTCATTGAAAATTAAGCCAATTGTGAACATGAAGTTGCGTATATTAGATGTTGTTGTATGCCAGCTTAGGACACAATCCTTATAGTCAATCTTTACCTCGCATGTAACATTCGACAAATCATAAACGTCTCATTTAAAAAAATGCTTAGAAACAAAATCTTAGTTTTTCTTATTTCTCTTTCTCTTCTTTTCACACTTAATGCAAAGTGTCAAGAGAAGGACAGCATCTATTTTGTGAAGCAAAAATCTGCCGGAGTAAGAAAAATTCTTATAGACAATAAATTTTGGGTATGGACACAAAAAATTGGTGATGGCAAGATTAAGGTTTTACTTCTGCATGGCGGACCCGGGCAAACCCATGAATATTTTGAAATATTTTCAAAGTTCCTTCCATCTGCAGGAATAACAATTTATTACTATGACCAATTTGGCTCCTATTATTCTCAAACTCCTACTCAACATCAATTAAACGATACATCACTTTGGAAAATATCCCGTTATGTAGATGAAGTGGAGCAAGTAAGAAAAGGACTGCACCTAAATAGATTTTTTGTTTATGGACATTCATATGGAGCCTTACTTGCATTAGCTTATGCATACAAATATCCAAAGCAGGTTCAGGGACTTATATTTTCAGACATGAACCCGGACCAACAAAGTTTTGGCAAGGACGTAGGTTTAGCAAGCGCAAAAACAGATAGTATTCTTTCTTATACACCTTCCTATAAAGAATTAATGCAAAGAAAAAAGAACATGCAGCCTTATGACACATTATTATATGAGAAAGCTTTTGAAGAAGCTTTTACAAGAAACTTTGTAATAAGGTTGGATAGCTTACCCGATGACTTGGTAAGAACAAAGAAGCACAAAAACCAACAAGTAGCTGAAAAAATAGGACCTTCTACATTTTCTTTAGACTATGCCTCAATGATTAAAAAAATAACCGTGCCTGTCTTTGTGATGTCAGGCAAATACGATTTTATTATTAGACCAGAAGAAACTGAAGCTCTTAGCAAAAGTTTTAACAACTCAAAATATTATATCGTTCCTAATGGTGGACATATTTGCTTTGTGGATGATGCAGAAAATTATTTTCCTGCTTTAATAAAATTTATTAAATCTCAATTAGGCAGAAAGTAAGAAAGCCGGCATACAACATGCGTGTTTATAAAATTGTGGCTGGACGTTTAAGCCTTCAACTTAAAATCACTATTTTGCTTTTGTAGTTAATTGAATCTGACGTTTTTCAATTTCCACAACTTCATAAACACTTTAACGTTGGCGGTCAGGCTATGACGACCCTAAAACAAAAATGAATAAAATATTAC
>JBHENB010000113.1:0-4551 GCA_046262255.1 Chitinophagaceae bacterium | reverse complement strand
AATCAGCATTGGATGAGTGGAGAGGAAGAAGTGATAATAATTGTGTGGGTGATTATAGCTTCCACATGGCGGTTACTGATTTTAATGAAGTAACTAAAAAAGAAATAAAACATTTTATAGAAGATGAAGGCATCACTTCCTTTAAAACCTTTATGGCATATAAAGGTGCTTTGATGATTGATGACCGGCAGATGGTAGGATTGATGGAGGAAGTAAAAAAGCATGGAGGATTGATCAATGTTCACGCCACCAATGGAGACATGATCGATTACCTTATTCAAAAACACAGGGAAGAGGGAAAGCTTTCTCCGTTATATCATTATTTATCACAACCTGAAGTTACAGAAGCCGAAGCAGCAGAACGTTTTGTTGATATGGCAAATTATACAGGATGCCCGGGATATATTGTTCACTTAACATGTGAAGGAGCGCTGAATGCTGTTCGCAATGCAACCAGAAGGAACCAGCATGTTTTTGTTGAGACTTGCATTCAATATTTAATTCTTGATGCATCACTGTACGAAAGAGAAGATGGAGCAAAATGGGTCATGAGTCCACCACTGCGTGAAAAGAAAGACCAGGAAACATTGTGGGCAGGCATTAACCAGGGAATAGTGAAAGTTGTTGCAACAGATCATTGCCCTTTCAGGTGGGAGCAAAAATTGATGGGAAAAGATGATTTTTCAAAAATTCCTAATGGTCATCCTGCAATTGAACATCGCATGGAATTGTTATATAGCGAAGGGGTACACAAAGGAAGAATTACAATCAATAAATATGTTGAAGTTTCCTGCACCAATCCTGCAAAAATTTTCGGTATGTTCCCACGCAAAGGAACTATTGCAGTGGGCAGCGATGCAGACATTGTCATCTTGGACCCGAATGAAAGGCATACCATTTCTGCAAAAACACATCACATGAATGTTGATTATTCAGCTTATGAAGGTTGGGAAGTAACCGGAAAGGTAAAGACAGTTTTGTTGCGGGGACAAGTTGCTATTGATAACGGCAAATGCAGAATAGATAAAGGCTTTGGAAAATTTATTAAACGAAATAAGGTAAATGGAATCATTTAGCCACTAAGGCGCTAAGACACGAAGAAACACCAAGAAATCTTTGCGAAACTTTGAGTCTTTGTGTCTTTGTGGCAAGAGTTTTCAATCATTATGTTTGCTTTATGAGACTTATTGTGCAACCGGACAGTAAAGAAAAATTAAGATGAAACGGTTTTTAAATTCTTTTTTCGGAATACTATTGGCACTTACAGGGCTTTACTACCTGTTAACTTACTTTGCTGAGTTCGCAGCTTGGTTTTCCATTGCCAATATGTCTGTGCTGTTTCAATGGGAATGGCCAATCACTTACGCCTTTATTGTTGTGTCCTTTTTCGCCGCGCTTTATGTATCGTTCGCTCCTAATTGGATAGATGTAAATCAACAGAAGCTAATTGGTGTGCTTGAAGTGATTATACGTTTTTCACTGAGCGTCATACTAATTAACTACAGCCTTGCCAAGCTTCAGGGCACCCAATTTTTCTCAAGTTCTTATGCCTTAGACCAGCCCATGGTGACGGCAAGAGGACTTGACATCGCCTGGCGATTCTTCGAATACTCCAAGCTGGTTGGGTACTTCATCGCAGCAACACAATTTGTGGGAGCACTGTTGTTGCTTTTTCGCAGGACAAAACTTCTTGCAGCGTTATTGCTGCTCCCGATCTTCACAAACATTGTGTTGATCGATATTGGTTTTGGCATCAATGCCCTGCATGTAGCAATCAGTTGTTGGCTGATGTGCATATACATAGCACTCCAGGATTTCTCTCTACTTCAGAATTTATTTTGGTATCAAACAAACCCGATCTCCATCAAACGTGAAAACATTTACTCGCCACTTTCAAACAGGTTAAGTCTCCCCGTTAAACTTATTTTTCTAACCATAGCTTTTATTTTCTCTTTTTATTCCGGGAAAAAGCTGGTGGATACTTACCTGGCCCCGTCCGTGCTAAATGGTGTGTGGCAGGTACAAGATAATTCATTATGTACCGATTCTATATTTGGAGCAAGGCACGTGGATACAGTCCGTCCGCGACTTTATTTTGAAGGGAAGATGGATGGCTCTGTTGCAATGGGTGGAAAACGGAAACGGTTCTTGTTTACACTAGACCCTCAAACTGATTCAATAAAATTTCAATTCAGAAATAAGGAGACTCCTTTTGCAGGTATTTATTACTTAAATAAAAGCAATTTGATTTTAAAAGGTTCGAGGGACTCAGAAACAATTAATTTGAAGCTGGTTAAGATTCGGTGAGTGCTCTAAGCAGCAGGAAAAGGTCTCACATTCAATAGGAAAATAGTTAGTATGAAATATGTCATTTTACTGCTGCTTCCGTTACAACTTTTCTCCCAGCAAACTTCTATTCTTTTTAAAAATGTAAATATTGTTGATGTACAAAAAGGAAAAGTGATTGCTAATCAAAATGTTTTTATTGAAGGTGACCGCATTAAAAAAATTAGTTCCAAATCAATTGTTTCAAAAGGTGCAAAGATTGTTAATGCTTCAGGTAAATATTTAATTCCGGGGTTGTGGGATATGCATACTCATATCTTTAATCAAATCAGTCACCGTCCGCCGAATAGTTGGTACTTCCCTCTCTTCATTGCTAATGGTGTTACCAGTATAAGAGAGATGTGGACAAAGCCTCAGGATATGGAACAGATCCGGGAATGGAGGAAGTTCTTTGCAGCCGGATCATTTGTTGGCCCCCGGATCGCTTCTGTAGGTACTCTTGTTGATGGACCCGCAGGACTGTTAGCGCCTGCTCCCGGTTCCAGCGTGGATGTAGTAGTCAATGCCAATGATGCGCATCGGATAGTTCATAAACTAAAAGCAGCAGGTATTGATTTTGTAAAAACCTATTCCCATCTTTCCAGGGAAGCTTACTTCGCTATTGCCGCTGAGGCGAAAAAGCAAGGGATGCCATTTGCAGGTCACGTTCCTTATGCTGTTGGAGCAGATGAAGGATCGGAAGCGGGGCAGAAAACTATGGAGCATCTCAATCAGGTTCTTGAGACTTGCTCCGGTAGAGAGCAAGAGTTACTTGCAGTTCCAGGCCCGGATTGGAGCATTGCATACGATAAGCTGATGGTAGACACATATGATGAAGCTAAAAGCCAAAAGTTATTTTCTATCCTTGCGAAAAATCATACATGGCAGGTGCCAACACTTATTCGCCAACACATGCATTATTTTGGGGAAGATTTAAAATATTTCACTGAAAGTCCGCGTCTGAAATATGTTTTTGCCGACGAGCAGGAAAGATGGAAGCCATATATCATTGGCGAGAAAAAGTTTTCACCGGAGGAAAAGAATTTAAAGGAAAGGGTATGGCGAGCATATTTGAATGCCGTTAAGAACATGCGACGTGCTGGCGTAGAGTTTATGAGCGGCACTGACGTTGGAACTGAATATATCTATCCCGGCTTTAGCTTACATGATGAATTAGCGCTGCTTGTTCAAGCAGGATTAACTTCATTAGAAGCCTTACAAACTGCAACAATAAATCCCGCTAAGTTTTTAAACAATTCAAAAAATTTAGGAACAATAGAAAAAGGTAAACTTGCAGATTTAGTATTGCTTTATGCTAATCCGCTTGAGGATATTCATAACACACAAAAAATAAATGCGGTTGTTGCAAATGGGCGACTGTTCCAAAGAAAAGATTTGGATAAGCTGCTGGAAGATGCAAAGACAAAAGCTCAATCACAAAAATGAATCATTTGGATTAAAATAATTATGAAAAAATATATTGTATTTCTACTAATGCCCGTACAGTTATGGGCGCAAACATTTTCCAAGGAGGAAATAAACCGCTGGCAGAACCAGGCGCAGCGGGTAACAATAATTGAAGATGATTGGGGCATTCCCCATATTTATGGAAAAACAGATGCTGATGCGGTGTTTGGATTGATGTATGTACAGTGCCTGCAGAGTTTCAAAAATGTAGAACTGAATCACCTGGAGATGATGGGCAGGCTGTCTGAAGTAAATGGCAAAAGTTCACTTTATGAAGACCTGAGAATGCGCCTGATCTACGATACTGCAGCTGCCATTGCAGATTATAATCGGAGTCCGGTATGGTTCAAAAAGTTGATGGATGCCTACGCTGATGGAATAAATTTTTACTTGTATAAAAATCCATCTGTAAAACCGCTTGTTCTGAAACGATTTGAACCCTGGTTTGCATTGTTGCGTACCAATGGCAGTATATCAGCTACTAATACCGGCGGAATCACAATGCAGGAAATAAGAGATCTGTATGAAATTGCTGATGCTTCTACTTCTTTCACTAAAGAACCTCCAGCTTATGAAATAGTGCAAACAGGATCAAACGGCTTTGCAGTGGCTCCATCAAAAACAAAATCAAAAAATAGTATACTATACATCAATCCGCATACAAGTTTTTACTACCGCACAGAAGTACAGATGGCGAGCGAGGAAGGGCTAAATGCATATGGTGGTGTTACATGGGGCACCTTTTTCGTATTTCAAGGC
>JBHENB010000112.1:0-4693 GCA_046262255.1 Chitinophagaceae bacterium | reverse complement strand
TTGCATATTGAATGGAGGTTTAAAAAACACAGCGGCTTATATCCTATGCCAACTATTTTGCCAAATGGTGAGTATGCAAGGGATACTGCCGGTAAGATTATTTATTTTATGTTGCCGAATTCCGATGCAGGAATTCTTATGAGAGGAAAAGACCAGGTTCAGATGTGGTGCTGGGCAGTAGGTTCAGGCGAAATCTGGGGCACAAGGCTTAATACGGATTTGTCGCCTGAGGAAAGAGCAAAGGCTGTCCCTAAATTTCATGCTGATAATCCTGTGGGGCAATGGAACGCCTTTGACATTACACTGAAAGGAAACAGGGTTACAGTCTATCTGAATAATATACTTGTTATTGAAGATGCCCTAATGCCGAACCTGCCGCAAAAAGGCCCGATAGGATTGCAACATCATGGGGGTATGGATAAAACAACAGGTAAAATGGACGGTTCTTCCAGCTTAACTCAATATCGTAATATTTGGATAAAAGAATCGAAATAATTGGGAGATAATCTACATCAGGGTTTGACAATTCTTTTCTTTCGGTTGAGGGGGCTTATTAGATAATGATTGAAAATTACAAGAGTAAACTGCTGTGGATTTGTTTATGGGAGAACCCTAAATGAAGACCAGATGCAATTTACAATCTTGAATTTCAAAGCCCATATTCTAAAAGATATTTTTATGAAGATTCTGACGTACACAGGCATGAAACCTTACTTAGCTTTGATACTTGGTTTAATAATCTCCTGCACGGGAACAAAGAAAACAACAAAAGAATTGGTTCAATTTTCTGCAGAAGATGAAACAATCTTTACAGATGTTCAAAGAAAAACTTTTCAATATTTCTGGGATGGGGCAGAGCCTGTGAGTGGTTTAGCAAGAGAACGTTTTCACGTAGATAATGTGTATCCACAAAATGATAAAATGGTTATCACCAGCGGCGGCGGTGGCTTTGGTGTAATGGCTATTTTGGTTGGAATCGAACGTGGGTTCATCACACGACAACAAGGTGTTGAACGATTTGAAAGGATACTAAATTTCCTTGAAAAAGCCGATCGCTTTCATGGTGCGTGGCCGCACTGGTGGAACGGGGAAACAGGAAAGGTGAAACCTTTCAGCAAAAAAGATGACGGGGGTGACCTGGTTGAGACCTCTTATATGTTACAGGGACTTCTGTGTGTACGGCAGTATTTTCAAAATGGCAATTTAAAAGAAAAATCTCTTGCAACAAGGATCGATAAATTATGGCGGGAAGTTGAATTTGACTGGTACCGCAATGGTAAGAATGTATTGTACTGGCATTGGAGCCCAAATTACGGATGGGAAATGAATTTTGCTGTTACGGGGTATAACGAATGTTTGATCATGTATATACTTGCGGCTTCATCTCCTACTCATAGTGTACCGGCTGAGGTGTATCATGAAGGTTGGGCAAGGAGTGGTAGTATGAAGGATACAGTTACAACATATGACCTTACATTAACTCTTGAGCATAATGGATCTCCTAAGTATGGTGGCCCCTTATTCTGGGCACATTATTCATACCTGGGTTTAGATCCAAGAGGATTAAAAGACAGGTATGCTGATTATTGGGAACATAATACAAATCACACACTTATTAACCGTGCATGGTGTGTAGAAAATCCTTTAAAATATAAAGGTTATGGTCCTCAAAGCTGGGGCTTAACTTCTAGTTATTCTATGAGAGGATATGCAGGTCATGCACCGGGTGAAAAAAGAGATTTGGGAGTTATAGCGCCTACTGCTGCCTTATCTTCAATGCCGTACACACCTGAATACTCGATGCAGGCAATGAGACACTGGTATACCAACTTACGAGATAGTATTTACGGACTTTATGGTTTTTATGATGCATTTAGTGAAACGGCAAATTGGTTTCCGAAGCGATACCTTGCTATTGACCAGGGGCCTATTGTAGTGATGATGGAAAATTATCGTAGCGGCTTATTGTGGAACTTATTTATGAGTTGCCCGGAAATAAAAATTGGTTTGAAAAAGCTAGGCATCGAAAGTCCGTGGATAAAATAAAAAAAGCGAGGTGTAGGGGTGATGTCATAACCCCTTAGCTTCTTAAATTATTAAACCACATTAACTCTATACTATGGCAAACTTTCAATTAAATCAACAACAGGTTGCCGATTATGATAAAGACGGTTACCTGATTGTAAAAAATTTTTTGACAAATGCAGAAGTAGAGAAGCTTTATAGAATTGCTATTGAAGATGAGACGATGCGAAAACATTCTTTTGATCTAAATGACCAGACAGGCAAAAAAACAAAACTTGCATTATGGTATACACCTGGCAATGACGCTTATGGTTTACTTACCAGGAGCAGGAGGATAATAGATTCAGTCAGCCAGTTGCTGGAAGGAGATGCCCCCATTTGTCATTTTCACAGTAAACTGATGCAAAAAGAGCCACGGGTGGGCGGGGCATGGGAATGGCACCAGGATTATGGGTATTGGTATAAGAATGAATTTCTTTTTCCCGAACAGATGATGTCCCTGATGATTGCAATAACAGAAGCAAATAAAGAAAATGGATGTTTACAGGTAATAAAAGGCAGTCATAAAATGGGCCGCATTGAACATGGTTTTTCCGGTGAGCAGGTTGGAGCATCCCAACACTATGTTGACCTTGCGTTAAAAACGATGGAGTTGAAATATGTTGAGTTAAAAGCAGGTAATGCATTGTTTTTTCATAGTAATATTTTGCATCGCTCAGAAGCAAATCTGTCCGATAATTCCCGATGGTCGCTGATCTGTGTTTATAACAGAAGCTCAAATGTCCCGTATAATGAACCTTCCAACTCAAGCATTATACCTATTGAAGTTGTACCTGATGAAGCGTTGCTGAAATGGGAAACCGGCGGATTGAAAGAGACAGCTCATTTTTTAGAAAAAGAAAAAGATGAAGCATTAAAATAAACTCACAAATGAGATTTCACAACGGTGTTCATATTCGGGTAATTCGCAATAATCGTGTAATAAAGTATTGCGACAAACATAGATCAGCCCTGGTTAAAACTGCTTTAATGAAAAAACTGAGTTGTTTCTTTTTTATTGTACCTATTGCATTAATTATGGATGCCCAGTCGCTTACAAGAGTAAATATGGCGATGGACCCGATAACATTGCGCCGGTTGGCATCATAAAAGGGTTAAAGGATGAACAATTACTGGAAGTAGTTCAAAAACAAACTTTTCGGTTTTTCTGGCATGGAGCACATCCTGTTAGCGGTTTAGCGCTGGAGCGAAGCAATATGGTGCGGGCAGAGCATTACTGGGATTATATTAATGAAGCCTGGGATGAACCCAACTTCAGTAAAACAATTTTTGGTCCTGATGCCGGTGCTATTGGCGGTACAGGGTTCGGTATTATGAGTACCATTGTGAAGCCTTGCGCTATTTCTATTATGATTTAGGAAATAAAATATGGAGAAGGTATGGATTTGTGGATGGTTTCAGCATTCATCATAACTGGTATGCAAAATCTCACCTTGCAATTGACCAGGGGCCGATCATTGTGATGATAGAAAATTATAGAACAGGATTATTGTGGAATTTATTTACCAGTTGCCCCGAAGTTAAAAATGGATTAAGGAACTTAGGATTCTACGCCCCTTACTTATAATAAAGGCATTCCGGATCAGGATTTAATTTGACTAAAAGCATAATGATCTTAATTTTTTGAACTGACCGAAAAAAGGGGACGCTTACATTACTTTAACCCTGTAAAATCGCAATATGAAAAAAATAAATTATCAGAGTTTGGGCTACGCCGTTAGTGTGCTGGGAGTGGTGATTGTATTATTATGGATTGGCATTTTTAAGTTCACTCCAACCGAAGCCAAAGCAATTGAGCCCCTCGTAAAAAACAGTTTTATTACAAGTTGGTTATATAAAATAACCAGTGTGCAAAGCGTTTCAAACATTATTGGCATCATTGAAATTATTACGGCTGTTTGTTTGCTGCTTCATTTTTTCTGGAGAAAAGCCGGTGTATTAGGAGGCATATTAACAATAATGATTTTTTTTGTAACACTTAGTTTTTTATTTACCACTCCTGGGATTTTTACAACTGTTGATGGAGTGCCTGTAACTGAATTTTTTATTTTAAAAGATTTAATGGCATTGGGAATAGCATTGATGGTGTTGGGTAAAAGCATTTCGAGAGAAGGATAAAGCTTTATTTTGGGTTGATTTTTTACCAACTGATGGCGAAAATGTATTTGTTATTTACCAGTTACCCTGAAGTAAAAACAGCTATACGTAATTTAGCGTTTACCAGTCAGAATTTAGATTTTGTTTGAATGATGAGAAGAAAAATTTTTATATCTATTTTTTTTCTTTGCTACTACCGCCATGGTTGGTGTCCCCATCAACCATTTTTAATATTCGCCCCAATATTGAAAAATATATAAGATTCATTAGCCTATTTTTTTGTTTCACACAGAATTCTTGTGCCCAAAAGAAAAAAGAAGAAATAAAAAATTCAACACTGCCGGTTGTGGGAGTAATTAAAACTCTTTCTACTGGTGCAAAAACAAACTTTCAGGTACTTCTGGGATTTTGCACATCCTGTAAGCGGTCTGGCAAGAGAAAGAAGTAATATCGCATATGATTATGGTGCAGAAACAACTACTACAGGCGGAACAGGGTTTGGTATTATGGG
>JBHENB010000111.1:0-4874 GCA_046262255.1 Chitinophagaceae bacterium | reverse complement strand
GTATTATTAGTTCTTTTTGGTATAAAAGTTCCTGCTTTAAAGGAGCCACTGTTGTACTGATAAAAAGAGTATGATTGATAATATGAATTTTGTCGGTGTACCTGGCTACCGTTTTACCCATAATAGTTTCCCACACATCAACTATCTGTAAAGCCTGAATTGAACCTTTTATGCGGCTTTTGTTCAGAAAAGAATTAATTGCGTCTCCAATTTTGTATTCACCCATTTTTTAAAGTTACAGCAACATTTTATTGTTATGCTCATGAAAAAATTAGTCACAGCTCTATTAGCTGATACGGCTTTTCTAATACATCTAACTGCTGTTGAAGCCGGTTACAATTTGTATCTGTAATAAATATCTGGGCCTCATCATCTTCACAAATTCTGATAAGCAGGTTATTTATTCTTGCCTCATCTAATTTCTCAAAAACATCATCAAGCAGTAAAAGTGGTGAAAATTTTTTTTCGCTCTTAATTATTCCCATCTCTGCAAGCTTTAATGCAAAAAGCAGGCTTTTCCGTTGGCCCTGCGAAGCTGTGACCTTGAATAATTGTTCACCTAAACTCAATACCAGATCATCACGATGAATACCACTGGTTGTACGCTGCAGCATTAAATCTTTTTGACGGTTATAGTGAAGTAATTCTGCCATGTTTGCATCTAATAGTTCACTTTCATAAAGAAAAGCAACAGGTTCATACTGTTGCGAAATATCATTATAAATATTTTTTATAACCGGTAGAAATTGCAATGAGAATTCTCTGCGTTTTTCAAAAAGCTTGTTGCCTTCTGCAGCCAATTGCTCATCTAATATGTCCAATACCACAAGGTCTTTAATGGCATAGCCATTGCTGTAAGCCCGAAGGAAGGAATTACGTTGCTGTAGAATTCTGGTGTAATTAATCAGGTGTTGCAAATAAGCTGCATCCAATTGTGAAAGCAAAGTATCTATAAACTTACGCCGCTCTTCACTGCCGCCGATTATTAACTGAACATCATCGGGTGCAATAACCACGCAGGGATACCGTCCAATGTGCTTTGAAAATTTTAAATACTTATCATCATTAACAGAAAATTCCTTTCTACCATTTTCACGCAATACACATACAGCTTTTTCCTCTTCACCGTTTCTTGTCAAATTTCCTTCCAGTCTAAACCCTTCACGGCCATGCTGTGTAACTAAATGATCATGTCTTGTAAAGTAGCTTTTGGTAAAACATAAATAATGAATAGCATCCAGCAAATTGGTTTTGCCCATCCCATTCTTTCCACAGATGCCAACTATATGCTCCGTAAATTCAAATTGCTGATCAAAATAATTTTTAAACTGGTAAAGTAATATGGAGTCCAGGCAAAGGCTCATTAATCGTTCAAAGATTATATAATTTGAATAATTTACTAGTGCTGTTATAAAATAAGACAATAGTTAAGGGATATATACCTAAATATGCAATAGTTTTACCAATGCTGCTAACCTTAAATACTGTTAAATCTGGGAATACAACTGATGCAGTACAAGTGAGTAATGCTTCGGGCAAGCCTAGTACAGACTGCACTGAAAGATAAACAGAAATTCCACAGCAGGCTACATTATACTCACCCAATTCTGAAAGTATTTGTACTGCTAAAACCACAATAGAACTCTAAGTCTAAAACCTTATTTTTGCACCTCAAATTTTGCAGCCGGTGATTGCACAAACTTCTAAAGAAGCTCATACAAAATTTTCAAGGGATACGTACTTATATTGGTATGAATTGATGCAACTCATCCGCCAGTTTGAGCTAATGGCAGAAGAAAAGTATAAAATGGAAGGAAAGATTCGTGGTTTTTTCCATGCTTATATAGGGCAGGAGGCCATTGCTGCAGGCTGCATGACAGCAACTAAGCCGGAAGATATTTTTATTACTGCTTACAGAGATCATGGATTAGCAATTGCAAAAGGTGTTTCTGTAAACTCCTGTATGGCTGAGTTGTATGGTAAAGCAACAGGTTGTGCAAAGGGCAAAGGGGGCAGCATGCACTTTTTTGGAAAAGATGTAAATTTTTATGGGGGTCACGGTATTGTGGGTGCACAAATTGGTACAGGTGCAGGGCTTGCTTTTGCAGAACAATATCTTGGTACCGATAATGCAGTGCTTTGTTTTTTTGGTGATGGTGCTGCACGCCAGGGTATATTGCACGAAATTTTTAACATGGCTATGCTTTGGATGCTCCCGGTAGTCTTTATTTGTGAAAACAATAATTACGCAATGGGCACGTCGGTAAAGCGTACTTCCAACGTAACTGATATTTATAAGCTGGCAGATGGTTATGACATGCCAAGTGATGTAATTAACGGCATGAGTGCAGAGGCGGTGCATGAAGGTGTTGCAAGAGCCGTAAAACGTGCAAGAGAGAAAGGCGGGCCAACACTTTTGGAAATAAAAACATATCGTTACAAAGGCCATTCTATCAGTGATCCGCAGAAATACCGAACTAAAGAAGAAGTGGAAGAATATAAAGGTAAAGATCCTATTACTGCAATTTTAAATACAATTAAAACTAACAATATCATTAGCGACGAAGAAATACAACAAATAAATGAGAGGGTAGAAAAAACAGTTTTCGAGAGTGTAAAATTTGCAGAAGAATCTCCATGGCCAAATGATGATGAAGTGTTGAAAGACGTTTACGTAGACCCTAAGTATCCTTTTATTGTAGATTAATTACTTTTCTAAACAACTATAAATGGCTGAAACAAAACCAGTAATCCGCACAAGGGAAGATCACCAGGTGGTGGACCGTGCAAAAGATTTTTGGAGCAGGTACAACCGACCAATTTTAATTGCATCTGCAGTCATTATTTTATTGGGTGGCGGATATTTGATTTATAAATATTTTGTTAAAGCCCCACAGGAAAAAAAAGCTGCAGAGGCTATTAATAAAGCAGAAGAATATTTCCGGTTAGATTCATTTCAGTTAGCATTAAGAGGTGACGGTATTAACCCGGGTTTTGAAAGAATTATTGATAGATATGGCGGAACCAGGGCTGGTAACCTGGCCAGGTTTTATGCAGGAGTATCCTACCTGCATAGTGGTGATCCTGCAAAAGCAGTTAAATATTTAAAAGACTTTGAAACAGAGGCAAAACAGGTGCAGGCAAGAGCATACAAAGTACTAGGAGATGCGTATGCTGAACAGGGAAAAAACAGCGATGCATTTGCTAATTATAAAAAAGCGGCCCGCCATTTTGAAGAAGATGAAGGATTTGCATCTGATTATTTATTTATGGCAGCTTATTTTGCAGCAAGAGTAATGAACAATAAAAAAGAAGCTATTGATCTTTTTAAAGAGCTGAAGGAAAAATATCCCCGTACAGAAAGAGGTTTTGAAGCGGATAAATATTTAGCGCAGTTGGGAGTATATAATTAAACATGGCAGAAATATCCGGCAGTACATTATTCACAAACTTAGAAGGCATTGAACAAATAAAGGATGCCTTTGTTATTTTAATAAAAACAGAATGGAATGCAGAAATAGTTAATGAATTAGAGAAAGGCTGCCTAAATACTTTGAACAGTTTCAATATTGAATCAAAAACAATTGTTGTTCCCGGAGCTGTGGAAATTCCATTTACAATTAATCAATATTGGCAAAAAAGTCTGGCCTCTGACAAGCCGCATGCTTTTATTGCATTAGGTTGCGTAGTACGCGGTGGCACACCACATTTTGATTATGTATGCCAGTCTGTAACCAGTGGCATTACCCATTTAAATATTACTTTACCTGTTCCTGTAATCTTTGGAATCTTAACAGTGGATACGCAACAACAAGCCGAAGAAAGGGTAGGAGGTGCTCATGGCCATAAGGGTGAAGAAGCTGCTATTTCTGCCATTAAAATGATCTTGCTTAACCGCAGTTTCATAAAAGACAAATAGAATTGCTCTTTTATATTTTTATAGTAACGAATTAAAATACCCCTTTGGGGGATAGGCATGAACGTACAGCTTTTTATTCCCTGCTTTGTAGATCAGTTATATCCGGACACTGCGTTTAATATGATCAAAGTGCTGGAAAAAACAGGATGTACAGTGCTGTACAATCCAAAACAAACCTGTTGCGGGCAACCTGCCTTTAATGCTGGGTTTTGGGATGAAGCAACTAAAGTGTGCAGCAAATTCCTGAAAGACTTTTCAGCTGATACGTCTATAGTTACACCAAGTGCAAGTTGTGTTGGCTTTATAAGAAACTATTATAAGAAACTCTTTCACAATCATTCTGCACAAAGCAGTGCTGCAGCAATAAGTAGTAAGATTTTTGAACTCTCAGAATTTCTGATAAATAATTTAAAAGTAACAAACGTTGGCGCATCACTTAATGGCAAAGCAACTTATCATGATTCCTGTGCAGGGCTTAGAGAATGCAATATAAAAACGGAACCGAGGCAACTGCTGGCAAACGTGAATGGATTGGAGCTTGTTGAAATGGAGGATGTAGAAACCTGCTGTGGATTTGGTGGAACGTTTGCGGTAAAGTTTGAATCTATTTCTATTGCTATGGCCGAACAGAAAGTAGAACATGCATTGGCCACAGAAGCTGAATACATCATTTCTACGGACTTATCGTGCCTGATGCACATACAGGGTTATATTGATAATAAACAGTACAAGCTAAAAACCATGCACATTGCAGATGTGCTGGCAAGTGGTTGGTAGCAGCCTGATTCTGAGAAAAGGAACCACAAGTAGCATAATTTTACTTCCAACTCAAAATCAAAAAATAATTTCTATGGCATACTGGCTTGTTAAATCAGAACCCTCTTCGTACAGCTGGGACCAATTTGTAAAAGAGGGCAAGACATTCTGGAACGGCGTACGCAATTACGCTGCACGC
>JBHENB010000110.1:0-4953 GCA_046262255.1 Chitinophagaceae bacterium | reverse complement strand
CCGGTATGTTCATAAGCAGTATGCCAAGCAAGGCGACGCCTCTGATTACATCAATTGTTTTAACCCGTTCAGCAGCACTGACAGGTTTAGCACTTTCTTCTCTGACTACTGTTTCCGAAGTTGTTAACGGGGAAGAAGCCGGAATGGCAGTTATTGGTTGAACATTTGTATCCATGTTTGTGAATTGAAGATGGTGAATCAAGACAATGCCGGGATGGTCGTTTCTTCAGATGGCTTTCGGAATTTCTTTGGCAACCATTTACCGGATATACGTCGAAGCAGCCATTCAGCAGGTCCGTAATTAAAATATTTTAACCAGATAATACTAAAAACTATTTGCACCATGATAACTTCTGCTGCAAAAAAATAAAGTTCAAATTGCGTTAACCTGCCATAATAACCCATCCCATAACCATAGAAGAAGATAGTGCAGATAATAGTTTGTATAAAATAATTTGTCAGCGCTAATTTTCCTGCGGCTGCTAAAGCTTTCCAAAACCAGCTTAAAATTCCGGCAGATAAAAACACCATAACAAAACTTGTATAGGCAAGCGCCATTACCGCCCGTTCTAAAGGAAAAAAGAAAGTATGAGGCAGCGCATAACGGTTAATGTATTTCACATAATCCTGCAAAGCAATTTGTTGAAAATGCAGGCGGTACCATCCAAGCAGTAATCCGACAGTTACACATATCAGTCCAAAAAGCAAGTACCTGTTTCTGGGGAAACGATTATTAAAGAACCCTATTTTATAAAGGAGCATTCCTAAAAAAATCATCCCGGCAAAATCCCAAATGCCAATCCGGTACGTCCATTGTGCTTCCCTGGTTTGAGTGGCAGGCAGCAGGTGATTCCAGATTTTTCCATAAGCAACTTTTCTTATTGCTTTTTTATTGGGCTCGTCTTTTTTAAGATCAACCTTCATTGCAGCCAAGGCCCCTTCCCATGCCTTCTTATCTTGTTTTTGCAGCTTGGTTAACGTATCTTTTTTTGCCACAATTCCTGTTTGTGCTTTGGCCACTGAATCTTTTTCAAACTTTTTTTCCAAAGCTGTCAGAGACAGGTATTTATTATGCATCTTTTTATCATCAGTATAATTCCAATAATTTTTTCCGCTATAAATTAATGTGGTTAGTATAGCTGCGATCAGCAGACCCCGATGAGAAAGCCGTACAAAAGGAAAAAGAAGAATGCCCATTACACCAAGATGAAACAGTATATCCTGCGTCCATAAAAGGAGAACGGCATTTACCAATCCCAGTACGATGAGCCACAGTTGACGTTTGATGAACACATCACCTGCAGGTTGTCTGCCTGCATCAGCTTGTTTTGTTAAGAACAGGATCATGGCTGCGCCAAAAACCAGGGCTATCAGGGCCCGCATTTTCCCATTGAACAATAATTCTATTGCTCCAAACACCCGATAGTTCCATCCCTTTGACTGAAGTAACAGCTGCTTTTGCTGCTCATCACTAAACCCCCCAAACACCCAGATGCTAACAATCAAAGCAGCCAAAACGGCAATTCCCCGGAGAACATCCAGGGATAAAATTCTCGAAGGCAATGAAACAGGTTTTGAAGAAAGGTCAGCAGCATACTGCTGATCGCCGGCAGGCATATTTGGTATCATTTTGTAAGTTTTGGCTGGTGAGGAGAATATCAACTGTTAAATTAAGTTTTTAAAATTGATACAAAAAAAATATAATTAAGGTGTTGAAGAACAATTGATAGCTGTGGGGGGGAATTTTAGCTTACGGATTAATTAACTTGTAAAAGAAAATGGCTGCTTAAAATGAAACAACCTCTTTATATCATTTTACTCTTTCTTATTGCTTGTTCATCGTCACAGCAAAAAGAGATTCCCAAACAATATAAAGAACAGGCAAAAAGAGTGACCATTGTCAGGGACCGCTGGGGTATCCCACATATTTATGGCAAAACAGACGCAGATGCTGTATTCGGTTTAATGTATGCACAGTGTGAAGAAAGTTTCGAAAGAGTAGAGAGAAATTATATTGACAAGCTGGGGCGTTTATCAGAAATAGAAGGAGAAAGTTATTTATACCACGATCTGCAAATGCGGTTGCTTTATGATACCACTGCTGCCATAGCTGATTATAATAATAGTCCCCCGTGGCTCAAAAAACTACTACAGGCATTCTCTGATGGCATTCATTATTACCTGGCAAAAAATCCTGAAGTGAAGCCGTTGTTATTGGAACGATTTGAACCATGGTACCCGTTGCTGTTTACCGACGGCGCTTACATTGATACAAAAACAGGCGGCCTCCAGATGGAGGATATGAAAAATCTTTTTGGTGAATATTTACCTGCTGGTGTTTCAGCTTTACAACCTTCTTCATGGTTTCAGCAGGAATCCACAGGCTCAAATGGATTTGCTGTAGCGCCTTCCAGATCAGCTTCTAAAAATGCATTACTGTATATTAATCCCCACGTTGCTTTTTATTTCCGTACAGAAGTACATATGGTAAGTGAAGAAGGACTGAATACTTATGGGGCAGTAACCTGGGGACAGTTTTTTATTTTCCAGGGATTTAATGAACATTGCGGATGGATGCATACTACATCCATGGCCGATGTATCTGATCTATATGAAGAAAAAATTATAAAAAAAGATCCGGATCTTTTTTATGAATACGATGGTAAATTAATGCCATTGACTAAAAAACAGATTCAGCTTAAATATTTATCAGCAACCAATATTTCATCTGCTTCTGTAACAGCATATGCAACTCATCATGGTCCCATAGTTGGTATTAGAAATAATAAGTGGCTTGCATTAAAAGCGCAGAACCGTTCATTACAGGGACTGATCCAGTCATGGCAGCGTACAAAAGCAAAAGACCTGGCTGGGTTTACCAGGACAATGGAATTGCGGGCAAATAATTTTACCAATACAATGTACGCAGATGATAAAGGCAATATAGCTTACTGGCATGGGAATTTTATCCCTAAACGGAACACTTCCTATGACGCCAGTTTACCTCTTGACGGGAGTACTTCAATTACCGAATGGCAGGGATTACATGATCTAAAAGAGATCGTTCATGTAATCAACCCTAAAGAAGGTTGGTTGCAAAACTGTAATTCTTCTCCCTTTAGTGTTTCGGGTGTTAATTCTATCAGTAAGGATATTTATCCTTTATACATGGCGCCTGAAGGTGAAAATTTCCGTTCTCTGTTCGCAATTAAACAACTGTCTGCACAAAATGATCTTACTCCTGAAAAATTAATTGCAATAGGCTACGATCATTACTTAGCTGCTTTTGATAGTTTACTGCCACCTTTATTTAAAGATTTTGCAGCACTGCCAGTTACTGATCCGTTTTTTAGCAGTTTAAAAGAAGCCGTAGATAGTTTACGGTATTGGGATAAAAGATCTTCTGTTACTTCTGTAGCCACGACGATAGGAATTTTCTGGGCTTATCAGATTGTATCAAATAGACGGCCTGATGTACCTAAAAATGTAATCAATGACCTGGTAAAAATGATCACCTGGTACATCAATCATCATTCTGCACAGGAAAAATTTGAAGCCTTGCAGGCTGTTCTTACAGGATTAGAAAAATCGTATGGCACATGGAAGGTTGCCTGGGGAGATATTAACAGGTTTCAGCGGATCACCGGTGGGGTTAGAGCAAGATTTGATGTGGCTAAAAATAGCTTACCGGTAGGATTGGGACCTGCCTTTTTGGGTTCATTACCTGCCTATGAAACTATTTGGCAGGATTCAAAAATGTATGGGGTAGGGGGTAATAGTTTCGTTGCCGTTGTTGAATTTGTCCGAAAAGACTCCTTCGGAGGAAAAAAGATCAAGGCAAAATCAATTGTAGCAGGAGGAAAATCTTTTGACCCTGAATCCAAACATTTCTTTGACCAGTCGCAGATGTTTATAGAGGGAAAATTGAAAGACGTCTACTTTTATAAAGAAGATATACTGAAGAATGCGGAGAGAACGTACCATCCGGGAGAAAAATAACTAACTCAGCAGTTGGGTTTTCCTGTTTAAGCATGATTTTATTTTCTTTCTTTCTTTTACAGCCCCTTAATTCAACATTTATAATTTAAAATTCATAATTTCCGATAAGTGATTTATTCAACTCGTCGGGAATTCTTAAAAACATCTGCCGTTTTACTTGCATCGGCAGTTGCAGGAACTTGTTTCAATGTGAACAAGAAAAAACCTCTTCTATCTTTCTCTACCCTCGGTTGTCCTGACTGGGATCTTCACAAGATCATAAATTTCGCTGCAGAACATGGTTATTCAGGAATTGAGCTACGCGGAATAAAACGTGAGCTCGACCTTACTAAAGTGCAGGAGTTGAGCAATGCACAAAACAGATCAACCATCATGAAAATGATGAAAGAAAAGGGGCTGCAGTTTGTGGCTCTTGGGTCTTCTGCCAACCTGCATTTTGCTGATCCTGCACAAAGAAAAAAAAATCTGGATGATGCCCGCCGGTTCATTGACCTGGCACAGCAGATTGATTGTCCTTATGTAAGAGTGTTTCCCAACAACTTTCCAAAAGAACAGGATAAGATCGAGACAATAGAACTCATTGCAAAAGGTTTGCTTGAATTGGGTGATTATGCAAAAGGCAGCAATGTGAGTGTGTTAATGGAAACACATGGTGACGTGGTAAAAAGCGAAGATATTAAAAAAATCATGCAGTCGGCGGAGCATCCACATACGGGCCTTGTTTGGGATGTAACAAATATGTGGACGATCACAAAAGAACCGCCAGCTAACGTGTATAAAAAATTAAAAAAATACATCAGGCATACGCATATAAAAGATGCAAAGCTGGTTGATGGTAAAGTGCAATACACGTTGCCGGGAGAAGGTGAAGTTCCGATATTCGAGGCCATAAAGATTTTATCTAGAAAACGGTATAAAGGCTATTACTCTTTCGAATGGGAGAAGCTGTGGCAC
>JBHENB010000109.1:0-5087 GCA_046262255.1 Chitinophagaceae bacterium | reverse complement strand
TTTTTTTTATTCCCTTGTGAGTTTGTACATATCAAGATTTGTTAAAAAAAAATTAATAAATGAAAAATTATCCTTGCAATTGCTGCAATACGAAATTGGTCGTATATTCGTAAGGGAAATCATACCTTTTATGTCTTCAACCAAATACATTAAGCCAACAGAGAGTGAATTAGAAATTCTGCAAATTTTATGGCAACGAGGTTTAGCAACTGTAAGGGAAGTCCATGAAGAATTGTCTAAATCAAAAAATGCAGGATACACCACTACACTTAAGCTGATGCAAATAATGCATGAAAAAGGTTTGGTCCGGCGAGATGAATCTATGCGCACGCATGTGTACCAGCCAGCGGTGAATAAGGAAAAAACGCAAAGGCATTTACTGGAGAAAATGATTGATTCGTTATTTGGCGGATCATCTACACAATTAGTATTACAGGCACTGGGAGAAAATAAGACCACCCCGGAAGAACTCGAGCAAATTCAAATTCTTTTAAATAACCTGAAAAAAAAGTAACATGACTGGCGATTCTGCTTTTTTGCAAGCCCTTGGATGGGCTACATTAAACAGTTTTTGGCAGATGGCTATTTTGTGGTGTGTATTTTTGTTGTGTAATCATCTGCTGCGTATTTCATCTGCAAAAAAATATGCACTTGCTGTAAGTAGCATTGTATTTGGTTTTGCCTGGTTTGTATATACGTTTTGCATTTTTTACAATGGTAGCATACACCAACCGTTATCTTTTTTTGAAGAACCATTTATTAAAAAAAGTTATTTACCCTCTGTATTAACTGCTGCATCCGTAGCTTACCTGCTGCTTTTGATATTTCCTGTTTATAAAGTATTTCAGAACTGGCAATATCTGGAAAAAATAAAAACTAAAGGGTTACAAAAAGCGCAACTCTGCCACAGGTTGTTTGTACAAAAAACTGCTCTGCAATTGGGAATAAGAACAACTGTACGGATTTATATAACTCATTTAATTAGTTCACCCGTAACTATTGGCTATTTAAAACCAATGATCTTGTTACCTGTTGCTGCCTTGAATAATCTTACTGTTAATCAGGTAGAAGCAATTTTGCTGCACGAGCTTTCGCATATAAAACGGTGTGATTACCTAATAAACCTCGTGTTAACGCTGATGCACATCATTCTTTACTTCAATCCTTTTATAAAGCTATTTATGAAAGCAGCTGAAGCAGAAAGAGAAAATTGTTGTGATGAAATGGTTTTACAATTTCAATATGATAAGATAAGCTACGCATCTGCTTTACTTACTCTGGAGAAAGCAACTGCCTCTACGCAACTTCTAATGATCTGTGCTGCAGAAAAAAAATACTTGTTACAAAGAATTGAAAAGATTGTGGGTGTAAATAGAAAATCTTCATTCAACTTCACCAATTTTGCCGGCGCTTTTGTGTTGATGATGATTTTTTTCATGATTAATTCTGTTATAATAGTAGGAAAGAATAAACCGAACTCCAGCTCTTTTGTTGGCTATTTTTCGCAACCTTTTAGCTTTTTTACTTCGGAAGAACAACCAAAAAATAAGCAAGTAATTAAAGCATTGTGGCAACCGGTGAAAACAAAAATTTCAGTGGCAATCGGTGTTCCTATCACTAAAACAACAACAGAAGAAGCTGCTATTGTACCGGGAGATGGTGCAATTGAGGACGATGATTTTGTTCCTGTAGCTTATGATGAAACAGATGCTTCTTTATCAGAAGACCAAAAGAAACAGGTAGTTAACACGGTGGAAAACACAAAGAAAGTTTTAAAAACACTTCAGTGGCAGGAGGTAGAGAAATCAATTGCAGATGCAATGACTTTGAAAGAGAAAAATATAGCAAAGCAGGAGTTTATACAAGAGGTAGAACGTTTAGATTGGAAAAACATAGAAAAGACCCTGAAGTCAGAATATGAGAATGTTGACTGGGTTAGTGTGAATGAAAAATTAGGAACTGCTTTAACTCAAATTAAGTTAGATAGTGCGCAAAAGGTATACAGTAAAGCTGTTGTTCATTTACAAAAAACACAAAATAATTGCAGTAGCCTTCTACCTATTCCAGATGTTTCTGCTTGCCAGGTTCAAAAGGCAAAGGAACAATTACAGAAGGAAATACGTAAAATCGATACATTGAAGACTAAGAAAATTGTCAGATTGTAATTACCATACATTTCTTGGGCAGGTATCACCATAACGGTTGCCGATCAAAAATCCTATAATCAATTCATGAGTGCCACGACTTACGGTGTTTAACTTAGTCCTGGTAAAATCGTATGCATAGCCAACGTTGAATGTATTACCTACATTTAATCCTGCCATTGCAGCATAGCCATCATGTAGTCTGTAACTTCCTCCTGCCCAAAGCAAGTCACGGTATTGTAGTTTTAGATTGAGGTCAAATTGCGGCGTTGCAGGTGAACCGGAAATATATTTTAGCATTACAGATGGCAACGCATTCATATCATCGTTCAACAAGAATCTGTAACCTGCCGAAGCAAAAAAATGTGGTACCAATTTTCCCTGGTTGTAATTAACATCGTCAACAAATGATATTTTCTGTGGAATAATTTGTTGAGCAGAAATTCCTATAAAATAATCGGCAGCATACAGCCACAATCCGGCTGTAAGGTCCGGTCGCACATGATGAATTTCATTAGCTGGTGTTTGTGCCGGATCAAAGGGATCACCACTGCCATCAAAATCGGAGCTTGCTGCATCTCTGCCGAGCCTTGAAATGCCTGCAGAAAAACCTGCAGCTAAATTAGCTTTCGTACTCAAGCCGAGATGATATGCATACGACGCATTAGCTGTAAAGCGGCTGAAATTTCCTGTCTTGTCATTAATAACTGTTAAGCCGATTCCATGATGCGGTTCTGGAGCTGTATAGTTTTCCCAATAAGCATTTCCACGTGGATTCCTTCCGGGAACCTGAAAAGAAGTAGCGTTAGTCTTATAATCTTTTTTACCAATTGGAGAATGTATTGAAAAATAAGCTGTTCTGGGAGCTCCTGTAAGTCCTACCCATTGATCCCGTGCACTTATCTTTACATCAGTATAATTTTCTATACCACTCAACGCAGGATTCAGAATATAATTATTGAGGATATATTGAGTGTAGTGCGGTCTTTGCTGTGCAGCAGCAGAATTCAATATAAACAGGTTCAGTATAAGTATTAGCTTTTTCACTCTGTTATCTTATTATGTCCACAAAACCCGACATCTTGTTTCTTCCATTCTTCGGATCTATAAGGTAGTAGTAAGTACCAATCGGTACAGGCTTTCCTTTATATGTTCCATCCCATGGCTTAGTATATCCTTTGGATTCAAATACCAGTTGACCATACCGGTTGAACACTTGCACTGCTACACCAGGATAAGATTCCAGGTAAGCTATTTCCCATCTGTCATGAACACCATCTCCGTTTGGTGAAAAAGCATTTGGTATAGCCGGTGCTTTAAGCATTTTTACAAATACCTCATCAGTACTCTCACAACCATCTGCTGAACGTACTTTTAGAGTGTAAATAATATCGCTTGTTGGAGATGCAATCGGTTGCGGAATTGTGACATTGTTTAAGGTTATAGGCGGAGTCCATAAATAAGTAATATTATTTCCGGTTCCCGAGCCAAGCAAAACTACTGAACCTCCCTCTAAGAAAAACCGATCAGCGCCTGCATCTGCCTTCACTAATGGGTATACTTCAATAGATTGCTCTTTGTAATTTACACAACTATTGGTACCTGTGAATGTGTAACGAATAGTATGAATTCCTGCTCCGGCTGTTTGCGGATTAAATAAACCGGAAGAAGAAACTCCTTTTCCGGAAAAAATTTCTGTCCCCGTAATTCCGCTCACTTCTTTTGCTTGTGTTAGCTGGAATGCAGGCACATTGGGACACACCGCAGATACTTCACTGAATTGTAATTCTGGAGTTGCTTTTAACTGTAGCACCTGTGAAGTAGTATTTAAACAATTCTCGCCTGAGTATACTACAACTTGTACCGTTTGATTTTTAGCAGCAGGTGAATGAAACTCTGTAAAGCTTCTGGTGTACTTTTTTCCCTGAGTTGGATTTTCATCAACTGTTTTGTTGGTAGGATCATTAGTATAATCCCAGTAAATTTCCAGCTTAACTATTTTGCCAAAGTCTACAGACGAATTATTTGTAATATTAATTTGATTATTGCTGCATTGTTCATTTCCACCCTGTATACTAAAAGAAGCTTGCGGCAAAGCACCATTTATTGTAAACACTTTAAAAACTGAGTCAGTACAGCCATTGTTTGAAGTTACTTTAAGCGATACATTGTAGTTACCCACCGCTGTGTACTTATGCCTCGGGTTCTGAATTGTTGAAGTATTGCTATTTGTTGCATCAGCATTAACGTCTCCAAAATTCCATAAGTACTGAAATTGAGCTTCTGTACCGTCAGCAATACGGCTGCTGTCTTTGAACTGAGAAAAGGGATCCGCAATACAGTTTACAGGCAGAATGAAACCTGCTACTGGCACCGGAGTTACATTTATCTGTTTTGAAAACACTTTGCTGTTGCAGGTTTGTGTTTGCACCTGCAGGGTAATGGTATAAGTACCGGCTGTTGCATATCGATATGTAAAAGGATAATTACTTGTTTTTACAGCACTTGTTCCGTCACCAAAGTTCCAGGTCCATTTTGTGATTGCACCACTTTTAGAAGTAGACAAATCCTTAAAACTAATATCCTTGTTTATGCAAAAGGCGCCTTCTGTAGAAAATTCGGCAACAGGCAGTTCCTCAATCTTTATTGTCCGGCTTGCAGTATCAGATACACATCCGATATCGGTAATTACAGAATGATTTACAGTAAAAGAACCTGCCGATGTATATAAATGCTGCGGGTTTTTTACAGATGAAGTATTTCCATTACCAAATTCCCAATTCCATTTAATTGCCGAACGTTCGCCGGTATTAGTGTTATCAATAAAGTTTATTGAATCAGTAAGACAACCCGAACCCGAAAAATTAAATGCTGCCACCGGGCGATCAAATACCTGCAGGTCATAATTGATCTCCTGTTCACCACTACACCCATCTGTAGTTG
>JBHENB010000108.1:4718-5149 GCA_046262255.1 Chitinophagaceae bacterium | reverse complement strand
GTACCGTATTTATTATTACATAGTTATTTAAGAAGTTGCGCGGTAAGAAATCGTTGGCAAAGGCGCCAAGAGAACAGTAATATTTAATGATCATTTTTTCTTTGGCTTTGATTTTAAAACATCCTTATAAGCTGAATCCAATGCATCAAGCATTAGTTCTTTAGGCACTTTTTTCAATTCAAAAGTGGTCCAGCCTTGAAGGCCCCATTTGTTTGGAACCGGGTATACTGCCGTTTTATTGAAGAAACAATATACAGGTTGGTCTGTTACCGGGAAGGTTGACGTTACCGGTTGCGGTTTCCTCGTGAAGTGTGGCAAAAATTCTTTTATTGATCCCCTTAAAGGCCCGCCTGTCAAAATGCGGCGCTTCAATAGTTCCCGGAAAAGAAAGTGCCAGTGTTCTGAATTGTTCTGTTGTCATTAATTTAGTT
>JBHENB010000108.1:0-4708 GCA_046262255.1 Chitinophagaceae bacterium | reverse complement strand
CAAGTGAGTGACACCCGTCCGAACGGTTCATCCGGGCGGGCAACAGGCGGTGAACAGGAATCCTGCTGCCGGCTACAAAAACTAACTATCAAAATGTTTTTGCCTGGTTATCTTTTTTACCATTCTTCACATATTTCTCCAGCCACTGGTTCTGTTCCCAAAGCATGTGTAAAATGTTTTCCTTAGCCGCATAGCCATGGCTTTCATAAGGTAGCACCACAAACCGTACCGTACCGCCATGACCTTTGACAGCATTATACAAACGTTCACTTTGAATAGGAAAGGTGCCGGAGTTGTTGTCCAGTTCACCATGTATCATCAGCAGCGGGGTTTTTATTTTATGTGCATGCATAAACGGACTCATGTTGTTGTACACTTCAGGTGCTTCCCAAAAAGTTCTTTCTTCTCCCTGAAAACCAAATGGCGTCAGCGTTCTGTTGTAAGCACCACTGCGTGCAATACCAGCCTTGAACAATTTTGTATGTGCGAGGAGGTTAGCCGTCATAAATGCACCATAGCTGTGCCCGCCAACAGCTACTCTTGTACTGTCGCCAACACCCATTTCCGCTAATTTTTTTATGCCGGCATGAGCATTCAGGTGCAACTGTGGAATGAAATTGTCATTTGGTTCCTTTCCTCCTTCACCTACAATCGGCATTTCTGCATTATCCAGAACTGCATAACCTTGCGTTACCCAAAAAAGCGGTGAACCACTACCGATCCTTGTAAAGTAATATTTAGAACCACGGACCTGTGCTGCGTCAGCGGCAGATTTATATTCTATTGGGTAAGCCCACATCAACACCGGCAAAGGGCCGTCTTTTTTTGCATCATAGCCTTTAGGTAAATACAAATCACCGGTCAGGTTAACACCATCATCCCGTTTGTAGGAAATTTTTTCCTTGTAAATCCCCTGCAGTTGCGGATATGGATTTTTGAAATCAGTAATAGCAACACTTGATTTTTTCTTAAGATTCCGGATAAAATAGTTAGGCGTTTCGGTAATACCTTCACGGCTGGTGACAAATACTAAATTTTTCGGATCAATTACTGTAACCACAGTTTCATAATAAGGCGCCTGTGAACGCCACAATACTTTTTTATTTTTCGTGATGATGTCAAATGTTTGCACCAGCGGCATGTCGCCTTCCGGTGATGAGCCTTGTGAACGGAGTAACAATTCTTTGCCATTTAACAGAATTAGTGTCTGCTCTCCCAATTTATTCTTCATTGTCATTGGTGAACCAATGTCGCCGTATGCATCATTACTGCTGCGCTCATATAAAGAATCAACCTGTCCTGTTGCGGGGTTGTAGCGGTTCATTCGTACGCGGCGGTCGGCAAATGTTCTTTCATAAAAAACAGCAACATCTTTCGTGCCCCAGGTAATGCCACCAAATCTGCGTTTTGTTTTAAATAATTCTTTGGGTTGATTATTTATGCCCGGGTCAATGGCATACAGAGCATCGCGATAGTCTGCTTTTTTCCTGCCATAGCCATTATCCAATGCCTGTACATAAGTAACAGTTGCAGGCTCATCATCTCTCCAGTTAAAATTTCTGGGGAAATTTACCACATCATCGAAGCCAATTGGTGCACCTTCACTGCCCGGATTTTTTGCTAATGTATTGATCACTTCACCATTCATATTAATTATAGAAACAGTATGCGGAAAGCCCGAAGCCAGGACCAAATAGGAAAATGGCTTATTGATGGTTGTAATTAAAATGTAATTTTTATCAGGAGAAACATTTTCATTTCTGTAAATAGCAGGCTGACCTATGGGTGTTTCTTTTTGGAGATCATTTTTTACCAGCTGGGCAGTTGCGTAATATTCAAATAACGCTTCATCATAAGGATTCTGGATCAGATCCTGAAAAGTTCTTGACGCTGCTGTTTTGCCCAAACTTTCCTGTACAATAGGGCCTGATGGTGCTTTAGGTTTCGCAGGTAAATTATTTTTTGAGGGAACAATTTTATACACCAGCAAACTATTGCCGGCCCATTGATAACTTCCACCCAGCACTGTATTTAATGAGGCTGAATTTACTTTTCTTGCTTTTTTATCAGCAAGATTCACAACATAAAGATCAACACGATCATTAGTTGAATTGATGAATGCAAATTTTGTTTCATCAGGTGAAAACTGAACATTTGTAGCTCTTAAGTTGTCCGGCAAGTCATCAATATTGAAAACCTGTTTTGTTTTGATATTTTTTAGTTGAATGTTTGAAGCAGACACACCACGTGAGGGACTAAAATTATTTGGATTAATCCGCAAGCCACCGATGCGCAGTTCGGGTTGCGCCAATTCTTCAATTGTCGGGAAATCCATTCGCTTCCTTAGCAGCATCCATTCACCTTTGCTGTCCACCGTAACAGCAGGAGTAGGTTCAGCAAGAACCAGGTCCGCGATGTCTTTGGGTGGGGTTTGATAGCGGAAATTATCTTGTGCAAAAACAATAAAATTGGAAGCAAGTAAAAAAAGTACAACGGCTGATTTTCGTATACAGGTTAACATAATAGAATTTTTTCACTGTTAAGATAGATTGGAATTTAGTTATTGGTATAAGAATTTTTAAGACCTTGTTGGTGTTGGTCCCATGAAGAATGGTAGCGGTGAAAAATTAAGGGTAATACTCAGCAAGCAACGCCATGATGCAAGTTAGCCAATGCATGAGTTTTCTCATATCCTGCGCTTCAGTTGTTGGTGATACTTCGACATGCTGAGTACACACAACAACGGCAATGCTGGCGTTAACACCATTCAACAGCGGGAAAGGGGACGTTGCCAGGAAGCAATATTTAGTGACCGTCAAGATAAAAACAGAGGTTCATTTTTCTGTTACATAAATATATTATAACAGAAATATGCCAGTCCTGTTAAGAATATTGCACAAAAGCCAATGAATGCTGTTTTCCGCAATTGAACACTTCCTACAGTCATAACAATAATAAATTTTACAAAGGTGTTAGATAAAGCAGCCAATAAAATAGTATTAATGGCAAGAACGGATTGTTCTCCGGCTGTTGCCATTTTTGCCATAGATAATGTAATCGCATCAACATCTGTAATTCCCGAAAGGGCACCTGCTAAATAAGTTCCAGTATCACCAAACCTTTCACTGCAGAATTTTACAAGCCATTGAATACCGGCAAAAAATAATGCAAACTTTATAGCAGTACTGAAATCAAGAGGATTTTTTAATGGAAGACTTTCTGAATCAGCCTCACCTTTTTTTATCTTATAGATTAAAAATGCTGCCCCAAAACCTGCTATGTTTACCATGCTTACAGGAACCCACAATTGCTGCGCAAGTGCACGATTAACTACATACACCTCAAAAAGAACCCTGGGAAACATAATGGTACAGGCACTTATAATTCCCATTGCATAAAAAAAGGAATCAGCATCTGACTTTGTAAGTTTACTCCTTCGTGAAAAAGTAAGTGCCACAGATGTGCTGGACACCAATCCCCCTATTAAACCCGCAAGTAAGGTTCCTTTATTGCCGAGTATCTTGGCTATCATATAACCCACCAGGCTGGTTCCTGAAACAAGAATTACCATCTTCCATATTTCTTTTAAATTCCATAAATCATAAGGACCAAAATTGCCATCAGGTAGAAATGGAATCACCAATGCCGACATGATCACAAAAAGAATTATCGCATGTAGCTCTTCTTTGTTTAATTTTTCTACAAAGCCATGAAGTGTAGGCTTGAATACTAATAGCACCAGCAGAAAGACCATAATAATGAGTGCGAACAAAATGAATTTTAAAAAAACCAAAGCCCCAAGCAGGAATGTTATAATAGTCGCTATCTCTGAAGTACCTCCGCGATTTCCGGGAGTACGTGCAATTTGAACATAGGATACAATCACAAATGCAAAAAACCCTGCTAATACAATTCCAAATAACCATTCACCGAATTGTGCTGAAAGAAATGCCGCCAGGTACCCAAAAATTGAAACCATAGTATAGGTACGAATTCCTGCAAATTGTTCCTCTTTTTCATTCACTTCTTTGGTGAATTGCCGCTCAAGGCCAATTAGAAAACCAATACCTACACTTATCAAAAAGCCAATAAGGTGGTCCATGGTAAAATCTGTTATTTTTGAAAAGTCTTCATTCATAGCTATTCTTTTCCATATAAATTATTTTTTTTCCATACCAACAAAGGTGAGGAAATGATTTTTCTAAAAATTGATGTTTATCGGATTGTAGGATCGTTTAGGTTTGCAGAGGACGATTTGGCATTGTGATGGGGGTGTCTCTTCCTGCAATATCCGGATCATATTTTTTACTTATAGTGCGAAGAAAGGCGCCCTGCTTTTACAAAGCTGCTGTTGGTGGAATTTACAACTTTGTCTAGATATCAAAATATATTAAAACAGTCCGACTGAAGCCCAACCACCGATTCACAAGATACTGTTAGGTATCATTTGTCAAGATCGAATCCCATCGATCTGAACGTTCCTGGGCAGTTGTCTCTTCAATACGGGTTGCGATTGTCCAGACATGACCAGCTGGATCCATTATCCAGCCGATGCGGTCGCCCCAAAATTGATTTTGTGGGTGTACGATGAGGGTAGCACCTTTTGCAATGGCTCTTTCAACTGTTGTATCCACATCTTCAACATATATGAAGAGCACAACTGGGGAACTCCCGTCAGGTTTAGGTGCACGGCTGGGTAGAGTAGGCC
>JBHENB010000107.1:0-5150 GCA_046262255.1 Chitinophagaceae bacterium | reverse complement strand
GTAGTACTCCTGCGGCATTAATCGTTTCCCAGAAATGGCCTTCGGAAGTGGAAGCGTCGCCAATGGTACAAAAGCATACTTCACTGCCCCGGTTTGATAATGTAGAATATTGTTGCAGGTCTGCAACCTCTCTAAAACATTTAGAAGCAAATGCCAATCCCAGAGCCCGTGGCATTTGGCCGCCCGTAGGCGCAATATCGGAAGACACATTTTTACGGTTAGCCAGGTCAAGCCACTCACCGTTTTCATCTACAAGTTTTGTAGCAAAATGTGCATTCATTTGCCTTCCGGCGCTAAACGGCTCGTGCTGTAAATTTGGATCTGCATACAATTGAGCAAAAAACTGGTCAACAGTTGCTAACCCTGTGGCGAACATAAAAGTTTGATCTCGATAATACCCGGAACGAAAATCTCCCGGCTGAAAGAACTTGGCCATTGCTATCTGCGCCACTTCCTTGCCGTCACCGAATATTCCAAATTTAGCCCTCCCTGTTAATACTTCACGCCTGCCAAGCAAGCTAACTTCCCTGCTGATGCACACCCACTTGTAATCCTCCAAAACTTCTTCGCGGAAGTTGTCGAAAGATAATTTTTCAAGGGAAGACTGGCCGGCTCCGAAAGTATTTTCCATAAGACAAAAATAGGGTTTTACCTATGGGAATAAACTACGTTAAAAAAAGGCAAATTGTATATACCGCTTCACTTTACAACATTATTCCTGTATTTTTGATGTTCATTAAAGCCATGAAGAAAATTTTTACTCTAACCTCATTACTGTTTGTATTTCTTGCAGGCAATGCTCAGTCAGAAGCCAAACCGGCTGATGTAATAGAATTGAAAGAAATTGAATACAACTTTGGTAAGATTCCACAAGGAAAGCCTGTTTATCATTTTTTTGAGGTTATTAATAAAGGCGCTCTGCCCTTAAAAGTAGATAATGTGCTGACAAGCTGTGGTTGTACTACACCGGAATGGAGTAAAGATGATGTAGCTCCGGGACAATCAACTAAAATAAAGGTGGGATATAATGCTGCCTCTCCCGGGCCATTTGAAAAATCCATTACCATTAATTACAATGGCAATCAAACAAAACAAATTAAAATAAAAGGTGAAGTTTGGCAAGCGCCTGCTGGTGCTGCACCCGCCAACGCGTCGGTTCAGTTTTTAAAAAAACAAATACAATAACAATGAAAAGCATAGTATTAATTATTACTTTTCTAATTGCTGGCTTTGCTGTAATAGCACAAGATCAAAAACCGGAAGACGTAATTAAGGTAAGCACAGATAAATATGATTTTGGAAAGGTAAAACAGGGAGTACCTGTAACAACTTATTTCAATATCACCAACAAAAGCGGTAAAACTATTTTTTTAGAAAATGTGACTGCAAGTTGTGGTTGCACAACTCCTGAGTGGAGTAAAGAACCCATAAAGGCTGGTGCTTCAACAAAAATTAAGGTTGGCTATAATGCTGCAGCATTAAATCGTTTTGAAAAAGATGTTACTATAAAAATTGCCGGCGTACAACAACCTAAGGTTATAAAGATTACAGGGGACGTTTTGGAACCAGCTGCATATGAAACTTATGTAAAACAAAAGGGCTCAAAAAAGACTAAGGGCAAAAAAACCGATACAGCGAAAACATAACTAAATACAAAAATAACCAATACAATTTATTTAGAGTCCCTGCGCAGGTTAAACGCAGGGATTTTCTTTATGCAGGCACCAAGAATCATTGTTACCTGGGTAATACTGTATTACTTAGCTTAACTGTAGTAATTATCTTTGCTGAATGCTACAGATCTCTCAGCGTGGCCAACAAATGCCTTCCTCTCCTATTCGAAAGCTTGTTCCCTATGCAGAAGCAGCAAAAAAGAGAGGTATTAAAGTTTTTCATTTAAACATTGGGCAACCAGACGTAGAAACTCCGCCTGCTATTTTAAATGCAGTTAAAAACGCGGATATACGTGTTCTTGAATACAGCCATAGTGCTGGTAATGAAAGCTACCGGCGTAAACTGGTGCAGTATTATAAACAAGTAGAGATTGATGTTACTTACAATGATATAATTATTACAACTGGTGGATCAGAAGCAATAATGTTTGGTTTTTTTACTTGTTTAAACCCAGGTGATGAAGTAATTATTCCGGAGCCATTTTATGCTAATTACAATGGTTTTGCTGTGGCAGCAGGTGTTAAAGTAATCCCTGTTACATCGCATATTGATAATGGTTTTTCATTACCTGATATTGCCGATTTTGAAAAGGTAATTACTGGTAAAACAAAAGCTATTGTTGTTTGCAATCCTAATAATCCAACAGGCTATTTATACAGCAGGCAGGAAATGGAAGCATTAAAAACCATTTGCCTGCAGAAAAATTTATTCTTGTTTTCTGATGAAGCCTACCGGGAGTTTTGTTATGATGGTGAGTACATAAGTGCCATGCATTTAACCGGTATGGATGAGCATGTTGTTTTAATGGATACAATTAGCAAGCGCTACAGTGCTTGCGGTGCACGGTTAGGTGCATTAGTTACAAAAAATAAATCAGTTTTAAATGCCGCTATGAAATTTGCACAGGCCCGGTTAAGTCCGCCTGGATTAGCACAAATAATGGGAGAAGCTGCCGTTGATCTGCCACCTTCTTATTTTAATGAACCAAAAGCTGAATATAAAGCACGCCGTGATTTATTGGTAAGCCGACTGAATGAAATGCCTGGTGTTTTCTGTCCTAACCCAGGTGGAGCATTTTATGCCATGGCTCAGTTACCAATTGATGATTGCGATGCATTTTGTCAATGGTTGCTGGAATCATTTTCTCTAAACAATAAAACTGTTATGCTGGCACCTGCTACCGGTTTTTATGGTACCCCAGGCTTAGGTAAAAAAGAGGTGCGGCTTGCGTATGTAATAAATCAAAAAGATTTAAATGAAGCAATGAATTGCCTTGAAGCAGCTTTAAACCAATATCCTGGTAAAACAGAGCAGTTGATCAGCGCAGTAACGGCAGGTATTGAAAACTGATTTATTACATTTTTTTACTGGGTATTTTTCTACTCAATTTTTACAGTTCATTATGAATTCAAACTTAAGGGCTGTTCGGTAAACTACTGCTGGGTGTTTTCAATGGATTGATAATCAAATTACTTTATCAATCTTCTATATATCATCAAGGCTACGTTATAGTGAGCAAGATTTTAGCAATAGGTATAGACAAATAAATACTTATGGAACACAACGATCAATATGGAAGCTGGCATGCTGACAATGAATTTCAGCCGCATCAGGGCAGAAGTAATACAGTAAACGTTAATCAGAGTGAACGTATTATCAGTGCAGCACTCGGTGGTTATTTACTTTCGTCAAGTTTACATAACCTTCTAAGAAATCCAATTGGAGGCTTAGTAAAAACCGTCATAAGTGGTATTCTTCTTTACCGTGGAATATCTGGTAATTGTCCTGTTTACAGCAGTATGGGTAAAACAAGACATGTATCTCATACCCCCGCTATCAATATTCGAACTACGATGAGGGTAAATAAACCTAAAGATGAGGTGTATGCATTTTGGCGGAAACTGGAGAACTTACCTTTATTTATGAAGCATTTGGCTTCTGTTACAGAGATTGATGCCAAACATTCACACTGGGAAGCAATTATACCGGGTAACATAGGAAAAATTAAATGGAATGCAGAGATTGTTAAAGAAGAACCTGGTTATCTTATTGGCTGGCAGTCTATTGCAAATTCAACTATTAACAATGCGGGTAAGGTTATTTTCAATGATGCCCAAAATGGTCAGGGAACTGAGTTAGAAGTGGTGATCAGTTACCATCCTCCTGCAGGTGAGTTAGGTGCCGGAATAGCTAAAGTGCTTAACCCAATGTTTGAGAAAATAATCAGAAAGGATGTAATGAATTTTAAAGAATACATAGAAACGAAACATTCCACAACAGGCATCACCGGTAGTACTCCTTCAATGAGTGCCGGTTCCGGTTCTGGAATAAATACAGGTTCTACCCCTGGTACTGGCTCCAACAAGGGTGCAGGTGGTAAAGTAAGTGGTGGTAATGGTGATACACAAGGTACCGCAGCAAATAGATTTTCAAATCCGTAGACCTATTTGTAGACTATTAATGTAGCAGTTGTTCGGTGGTAAGGCGCAAATCCTGCCACCTTTTTTTTTATTCAACACAAAGACTTAATAATAACTGAATCGCTATTTTTGCCTCCTTTGGCGAGGTAGCTCAGGCGGTTAGAGCGCAGGATTCATAACCCTGAGGGCATGGGTTCAACTCCCATCCTCGCTACAAAATTTACATCTTTCAGCGCAAGGATTCATATCCGCCTGAGGCGGACACGGGTTCAAATCCCATCCTTGCTACAAAACCCCACACTGTGCCTCCATCCACTCACACACTGTATATTTTACACTCGCAACTCCATAATACTATTTATATAGGGCAGACTTCTAATCTGATTGTCAGATTTCACTCCCACAATGTTTATGGAAAAGACTGGACAAAAAGGTACAGGCCTTGGATGGTTATTTACTGTGAGTATCACTCAACAAGATCAGAAGCAACAAAAAGAGAACAACACCTAAAAAGTGGAAAAGGAAGAGAATGGATATGGAATAAGATAAATACAGAACTCCTACAGCAAGGATTCATATCCGCCTGAGGCGGACATGGGTTCAACTCCCATCCTCGCTACAAAAAACCTTTGTATGGCAAGAAAAAAATTCAGGATGAGATGTTGCTGCCAGTAATCCAATTATGCTACTCACTGAATGGCCAACAAAGATCACGCCTTTTAAATCCAACTCTTTGCAGATTTTCACAACATCATCAGCATAACCATTCAAAGTATTATATTTTTTAGGGTCATGTTCTTATCGGCTTTTCCGCTTCCAAGCACCAGTTTATAATCTTTTTCAAAAGCCGGGGTTATATATCGCCACATGATCTGATCGCATCCAAAACCATGGGCAAACATCATGACCTTGGAGCCAGTACCCATTATTTTTATATTGTGAATCTCTGACAAGCTACTTTTCATATGTGAAATAAAACTTTAGAGTATTACAAATGTATGATTGCTAAACTATAATAGATGACAGAGGATCAAGTAGTCCTATGAAATGCAATCC
>JBHENB010000106.1:309-5161 GCA_046262255.1 Chitinophagaceae bacterium | reverse complement strand
GTGCAGGATATAGCCGCAATCATTTAGATCATAATGAAATAGATGTAATGCACGATCAAAGCGGAGTGCAGCTTGGGCTGATTGCAACACAGCTTTGGAAGAAGTTTGCTGTTTCGGGAAGCGGTAGTTTGAACGAAGTACTAAACGATGAAAGATGGCAAAAATCCTCTCCCCAACAATATGCATACAGGGCTTTTAATTACTCTGTTTCCACCGGTTATTTATTATTGCCTTTTGAGTATAAAGATTATGACCAAACCAATCTGAATCTTTATTTAGAGGTGTTAGGTAGCCGCAACCTTGACTGGCCGCAGGAAAAATATTATGTTGATCTGGCACCTTCTCTACAATTTATATTTAAGAGCACCGGCAAGCTGAACATAGGATACAGGTTCCAGTTAAGTGGTGATATTTACCGGTTGTCGAACAATAGTTTTATGATCAGCTATGAGCATCTTTTTTTAAATGCGTTGCAGAAAAAGAAACGTTCAACTGATGTAATCGAATAAAAGAACCCCGCAAAAAGCGGGATTCTTTCGTTCGGGATGCGTTTATGTTAACGTAAATAAACCAGTTCCCTGTATTTTGGCAAATACCATTCTTTATCATCTACCAAAAGTTCCAGCTTATCTGCATGATAGCGGATCTGGTCAAAGAATTTTTCCTTTACTTCATTGCTGTAAGCAATAGCCTTTTCCCGGGTATTTTCAATTGCATTGCATTTTTTTCTTTCTTCAATCATCTCTTCCACCAATTCACTAACATGGTTAATATGCTCGGAAATTTTGGTGAGCACTTTTGTTCTGTGTGTGCAGGTACCTTCTGATAAACCTGTTTCTTTTAACCCTCTTATGTTATCTATCAATAAATTCTGATAACGGATAGAAGCCGGCAAAATATGACTGGTGGCTAATTCACCCATAATGCGGCTTTCAATCTGCACTTTTTTTATATATTTTTCCAACTCTATTTCATGTCTCGCCTCCAGCTCCGCATGTGTATAAATGTTATTGCTTTCAAACAAGTCTTTTGCTTTATCGGTTACCATTGCATCCAAAGCAAGTGGAGTGGTTTTTACATTAGGAAGACCTCTTTTTTCTGCCTCCTCTGTCCATTCTTCACTGTAGCCATCGCCTTCAAATAAAACCTTTTCACTTGCAACAATAAATTCCCTTATTACATGAATAATTGCAATTTCTTTTTTCTCCCCTTTTTCTATGAGCGCATCTACATCTTTTTTAAAATCTTTAAGTGTTTGTGCCATGATGGTGCTTAAGATCGTCATTGGGTTGGCACAATTAGCAGATGAGCCTACAGCTCTGAATTCAAATTTATTCCCTGTAAATGCAAAAGGCGAAGTCCTGTTCCTGTCCGTATTGTCCATCAGCAATTCAGGAATGCTTTTATGAATATCAATTTTAAGCATTGTTTCATCCTGCTCATCAAATTTATTACCGACACGTTCTTTTACTTCCTGTAAAACTTTGGTTAAGTACTGCCCGATAAATACGGAAATAATTGCAGGTGGCGCCTCGTTTGCACCCAACCTGAAATCGTTTGGCGCTGAAGCTATGGATGCACGCAAAATATCAGCATGATCATGCACAGCTTTTATGGCATTTACAAAGAAGGTAAGGAACATCAGGTTTGTTTTTGGAGTTTTACCCGGTGCCAAAAGATTTACACCTGTATCGGTTGCCATGCTCCAATTGTTATGCTTGCCACTTCCATTAATACCTGCAAAAGGCTTTTCATGCAGCAACACTCTTAATTTATGACGTGTAGCTACACGGCTCATGATATCCATCATTAATGTATTATGATCTACTGCAAGATTTACTTCTTCATAAATTGGAGCACATTCAAATTGCGCAGGAGCAACCTCGTTGTGCCTGGTACGCAACGGTATGCCTAACCTGTAGCATTCTTTTTCAAAATCACGCATAAATGCATAAACCCTTTCCGGGATGGAGCCGAAATAATGGTCCTCCAATTGCTGTCCTTTGGCCGGACCGTGTCCAAAAACAGTTCTGCCGCACATGAGAAGATCAGGCCGTGCATTGAACAAACCTTCATCTATTACAAAATATTCCTGCTCCCAACCTAAAGTAGCGGTAACATTGGAAACATTTCTATCAAAATAATGACATACATCCACCGCAGCATGATTCAAAACCTCCAGGGATTTTAATAAGGGGGCTTTATAGTCTAAGGATTCACCGGTGTAGGAAACAAAAATGGTGGGAATACACAATGTTTTACCGTTGCCTATATCCATGATAAAAGCAGGGGAGGAAGGATCCCAGGCTGTATAACCACGGGCTTCAAAAGTAGCACGAAGGCCGCCGCTTGGGAAAGAAGATGCATCCGGCTCTTGCTGAATCAATGCATCTCCGTCAAACTGTTCTATTGGTGTGCCGTCACTTTTTATTGTAAAAAAAGAATCGTGTTTTTCGGCGGTACTGCCGGTTAATGGTTGAAACCAATGTGTAAAATGACTAACGCCTTTGCTTTCTGCCCATGCACGAAGTCCATTAGCAATTTGGTTTGCCATTGCCCTGTCAATTCGTTGTCCCGCTTTGCTGGAGTTAATGAGGCTCTTATAAGCTTCATCACTTAAAAATTGCCTGGCTGCATGTAGGGTGAAAACATTCTCACCGAAAATGGCAGTAATTTTTGTGGGGGGGTCTGGTACAAGACAAGCGTTGTTCAGTAAGTTATTCAAAGCATTAAATCGAAGCGACATACAATTTTTATTTTTTTTCCAAAGTAAAGGAAAAAACGCTTAAAGTCCCTGCCTAAGACTGAATATATTTAGAACTTGTGGAAAAATGAGGAATATTGTTTCAAAGTTTGACAGAATTTAACCAGAAACAACAGAAAACCTATTTATTATTTTTAAATGTAATATTTGGCAGCAAAATAAAACCAATCCTCTTCCAGTCAATCTTTGCCAGCATTGGAACAACTAAAAACGGCAGTACAATACTGCGGTAACGAACAATTGCCCCCAAAAAATTTACTGTATAACCAATAGTCAACAGCGTTGTGAATGCAAAAAAAATGCAGAACAATAAGAAAGGACTCAGCGAAACTCCATTATTTTTCCAAAAAAGGAAAATTACAAACAGCAAAAGCAACAGGTTAATTTCTGCAGCAGCAGCTAAAGCCAGTAAATGTTTTACATCGGAAGGGTAAGGCCGGATAAAAGCAAGGGAAGCAGCTTCAGGAGCATTCAAAAGAAAACTTTTAAAATTAGGCTGTAATTCTTTTACAGTAACAGCAGAACCACCACTTAATAACAAAAATGCCTGTTGTTTATTTACAACAGCTTTTGGAAAATCCAATTTGGGATGTATGTATCCGACAGAAAAGAATAAGATTGTAAAAAGCAGGTACAGCCCGGCAAATACTGCAACCGGCCGATACGGTAATTTTTTTGATAATATCCATGCTAATAATGCAGGGAGTAAAAGTATCAGCAGGTAGTTGCGAAGTACGAGTATCAGTAGTAGAGGGAAAATAATCATTAAAATGCCTGCAACTGTGAATTTTCTGTTTTTCAGCCCAAAGTAAATGTGATACACTATAAAGGCAATTGCCAAAAAAACAATCCCGTCCTTATGTATGCCGCCGGTCCAGTACAAAAAGGATGGCAGCAGAACCGTAGCGAGTAAAACAGTCAACTTTTTTTCCGGGAAAACGTCCTGCATCACTCTATAAAATGCTATAGTGCCAAATAAGGTAATAAAAGAGAAAAAAATTAAATTAATATAGTAATGGCCAAAGCTGGCAACATTTAGTAAAGCAAGAAATTTGATAAAAAAATTAAGATCCAGATCGTTCCACCACGAATCTTCACTGGAAAAAAATTTTCCATAGCCACTTTCGTACGGGTTGTTAAAAAAACTGGTTACAAATTCCTTTGGGTCTGACTTTAATAAATTGGTTTCAATGATACTGTTATAATGAAATCCCCACGTATCTACCATCTGTGCCAGGCTTCCATAATAAACACCTATCCAGCCATAAAAAATTCCTGCCATCACCTTTATAAAAAAGATGATGACGAGCTGAGGATTGGTTAATCCTGTTTCTGTGAAAAATTTGATTTTTGTTGTGAGCCACGCAAAAAGTACCAGGTACGCAGCAAATAGCAAATGCTCCAAGCAGTTGTTGTTTAGCTCGCAAAATAGAATTTATTATCCACAAACTTTAAGAACATCAAATGCACCATTGAACCAACATTGTAGTTTTGCAGTTTACTTTACTACATGGAGGTAACCGTACAAACAGCCGAAAAGCTCCGGCTTTCACCAGAAGAATTTCATCTGATAAAACAAAAATTAGGACGCACACCCAACTTTAATGAGCTCTGTGCTTTTTCGGGAATGTGGAGTGAACACTGCAGCTATAAAAATTCCATCATATGGTTAAAAACACTTCCACGTGATAGCGATAAAATGCTGGTAAAAGCAGGGGAGGAGAATGCAGGCTTGATGGACATTGGTGATGGATACGGAGTGGTTTTCAAAATTGAATCACATAATCATCCATCTGCAATAGAACCGTTTCAGGGGGCGGCAACAGGTGTTGGTGGTATTCACCGGGATATATTTACCATGGGTGCAAGACCCATTGCTGCACTTAATTCATTGCGGTTTGGAAAACTTTCCGAAGAAAAAACAAAGCATTTATTGGCAGGTGTAGTGCATGGCATTGGACATTATGGAAATTGCTTTGGAGTGCCCACTATCGGTGGTGAAGTGTATTTTGAAGAATGCTACCATACAAATCCATTGGTAAATGCAATGAGTGTAGGAATTGTGCAGCAGGGTAAAACTATTTCTGC
>JBHENB010000106.1:0-299 GCA_046262255.1 Chitinophagaceae bacterium | reverse complement strand
GGCCTCTTTCGCATCGGCAGATATTACAGAGGAAAGTGTGGAAGAATTGCCGGCCGTGCAGGTAGGTGATCCGTTCCAGGAGAAGAAATTGTTAGAAGCATGTCTGGAGGTGATAGAAACCGGAGCAGTAGTTGGCATGCAGGACATGGGTGCTGCAGGAATTATTTGTTCTACCGCCGAAATGAGTGCAAAAGGGGAAGTGGGAATGCGTATTGACCTGGATAAAGTTCCCACACGGCAGGAAGGTATGCAGGCATGGGAACTATTGCTCAGTGAGAGCCAGGAACGAATGCTATTAG
>JBHENB010000105.1:0-5185 GCA_046262255.1 Chitinophagaceae bacterium | reverse complement strand
ACTCGCGCCAAGTATTTTCCGGATGCCAATTTCTTTTGTTCGACGAACCATAGTATAAGCAGTTAATGCGAACAAGCCAAGACAAGCTAACAGAATAGCAAGAGACGAAAATGTTGTGAACACACTTGCTGTATGTTGCTCTGTTTTATATAGCGCTTCGTAATCTTCATCAAGAAACTTGTACTCAAACGGACGATGCTCTATTCGCTGCTTCCAGGTATTTTCTAAATTAGCAATCGTAGAAGAAACATTGCTGCCTGAAATCTTCACCAGCATCTTTCCCACCATTCTCTTGTCAAGAAAAATTACCAGCGGGTTAATAGGCTCATGAAAAGAGCGAAAATGGAAATCTTTCACGACTGCTTTAATCTGCCCATCCACATTCTTTTGTATTGTTTTACCAATTGCTTCTTCAGGCGTCCAACCTAATGCTTTAACTGCAGACTCATTAAGCATAAAGGTGTAGTGGAGGTTTTTACCATCATTTGAAGTATCCACTGCCTGAACATCTGCAAGGGTATAGTCACTGCCTGCAATAATTTGAAAGCCTAAGGTTTTTACTGCGTCTTCGTCTACCGGCAAGGCATTCACTGAAATTTTTTTTCCATCCTTTGTACTAATTCCATCGCTCCAGCCAATATGCGTTGGCTCTTCATAAGCCCCTCCAACAGAACTTACTCCTGGTGTGAGTGTAATTGCTTTCTTTATATCATCGTAATGTTCTGATATTAACCTATCAACCGGAAGCACAAGCACCTGTTCTTTATTATACCCTAAGTCTTTGTTTCTGATAAAGGCAAGCTGCTGCAGAATGATTATGGTAGAAATAATCAGGAAAATGGAAATAGCAAACTGAAATACAATCAGCGATCTTCTTAAACCTCCCGAACCGGTAAAGGTGAAGCCCGATTTCAAAACATGGATGATCTTACTATTGGATAAAATGATTGCAGGATACGCACCGGCAGTAAATGCAATAATTGCAGCTAAAAGTACCAATGCCATTATTGTTACTGGATGAAACAAAATATTGATGTGCAGATCTTTGCCTGATAATTGATTGAAGTACGGAAGCAGCAAGGATGATATCAGCAAAGCAAGAATGACAGAAAACAAAGTAAGCAGGAAAGATTCTGTAATAAATTGATTGAACACTTGCTTTTTTTCAGCACCCATAACTTTGCGCATACCTATTTCTGCACTTCTACCTACTGACTGTGCTGTACTTAAATTGGTGTAATTAACTCCTGCTATGAGCAAAATTAAAAATGCTACAACTGCCAATATATAGATGTAAGTAATACTATTGTTTGGCTCAAAACCATCCAGTTCAGAGTACAGATGAACTCTGGTCAAAGGCTCAAGATAATACTTCATGAATTGATTGCCTTGCAGCTTCATTTCATTTTTGCCTATCTCTTTTGTGTACGCATCAATTTTTAGTTGTATTGTTTTAAATTGATTTGAATTCCTGAGCAGCAGATAAGTAATATAATTTGCCTCACTCCACTTTTCTTCTTTGGCTGCATTTAATGACGTAAAAGTTGCAACAAAATCAAACTTGACTTGCGAATTATCCGGAGCATCTGCGCAAATACCTGTAATCAGAAAATCTTTTGAGCCACCAATTTTCAGAGTTTTACCTATTGGATTCTCTGGTCCAAAATATTTTTTTGCTGTTGATTGTGTGAGCACTACTTTATCAGGTGCATCCAAAACTGTTTTTGCATCACCTTGCAGCAGTGGAAAAGTAAACACTGAGAAGAAAGCTGAATCTGCATAGAAAAAGTTCTTTTCATCAAACATTTGATTGCCATAAGCAACAACCCTGGGATATTTTAATGTTCTTACATAAGCTTCAACTTCAGGAAATCTTCTTGTAAACTCAGGACCAACTTTCGTACCCGTCATTGCTGTTTTATTCTCAGCATCTCCAAAGTTGTATTGCCATGTTACTCTTGCAATACGGTCAGCATTTTTGTTAAAGCGATCAAAGCTTAGCTCATGCCAGATGTAGATGCCAATTAAGAGGCAACTGGTGATGCCGATTGCAAGACCTGTAATATTGACAAGAGCATACAATTTGCTTTTTTGAAAGTGTCGCCAGGCGATCTTAAAATAGTTCTTTATCATAGCAACTTTATTTACTCTGTTCTTAAGTTTTTAACTGGGTTAGTAATTGCAGCTTTAATTGCTTGTACGCATACTGTTAAAAGTGCAATTAGTAAAACAATTGAACCTGCAGCGGCAAACATCCACCAGGAAATAGCTGTTCGGTATGCAAAATCCTGCAGCCAGTTACTCATTATGTACCAGGCAACCGGAGTTGCAATAACAAATGCAAATACAACCAGTTTCAGAAAATTTTTTGACAGCATTAATGCAATACCATTTGCGGTGGCTCCTAAAACTTTTCTTATGCCGATCTCTTTTGTTTTTTGAAATATTGTATAGGAAATCAATCCATATAATCCGAGGCACGCAATCAGTAGTGAGAGTACCGAGAAGTATAAAAATATTTTTGAAAATCTTTCTTCTGACTGGTACTGTTCCTTGATTTGCTGGCTTACAAAATCATAATCGAATAAAGCAGACGGAAAGTGTTTCTTCCAGGTATTTTCCATTAGCGCCAAAACCTGGTTTGCTTTTTTTGTATCAACCTTCAACGTAATTCTCGAAAAGCTGTTTTCCAGTGGAAAAATTGCTAAAGGTTCTATTGTTTGTTGTAAAGAATTAAAATGAAAATTATTTATTACACCTACAACTATTCCTTTTTGATCTCCCATTCTAAAAGGCTTGCCTATAGCGGCTTCAGCGTTTTGCCATCCGAATTTTTTTGCAGCCATTTCATTGAGTATGATTTGCCTGATTGTATCAGCAGATGCTTTTTGTGTGAAATTTCTTCCGGCTAACAATTTAATTCCGTAAACATCAAGATAAGTGGTGTCCACTCGCAATCGTGATGTATTTACCTGCAAAGGATTCCCATTGATGTCTACCGTTTCTGCACCTCCGCTACCCAAACCACCTGCGATCATTGAATTTGAGGTAGTAACACCGTAAACAAGCGAACTGTTTTTCAGATCATTCTTAAAAGCATTATAGCCTTTAATGACATCTGCATTTCCATTTACCCGTAAAAAAAGCAAAGCATCTTTATTATATCCAAGATTTTTGTGCTTTATAAATGACATCTGCGTGTTAATGATAATGATGCCTGTTATTAATATAAGTGTGATAACAAATTGTGATACCACAAGTATTTTCCGCAACAATATTCCCTGTTCGCTTGATTTAAATGCACCTTTCAATACTCCTGCAGGCTTAAAAGCTGAAATAATGAACGCCGGATAAATACCTGCAAGCACACCTAAAAAAATGGTTACACATAAAAGAAAAAACAGCAGTAATGGAGAGGAAAACAAAGAAAGATTTTTGCCCGTAACCTGTGTAAAATACGGCCGCAGCAAAAAAGTGATTGAAAATGAAACCAGCAATGCAATGATCGTTGTAAAAACAGATTCCGACAAATATTGCAATACCAATTGTTTCTTACCGGCACCCACTACCTTTTTGATACTTACTTCTTTTGCTCTGCCGGCTGAACGTGCAGTAGCAAGGTTAGTATAATTAATTGCCGCCAACAGTACAATGAAAATCCCAATTAGTGCAAAAATATAAACCTGCGTTATACTTCCTGTAGGAGCTATTTCATATTGCAGTTTAGAATGAAGATGTATATCACTCAACGGCTGAAGCTTATAAAAATAAATCGACTTCCAGATGTTATACAGTTCCCCAATGTACTTCCCATAGAACTGCGAAATTTTTGCTGAGAAAGCTCTTGTATCGACACCTTTCTTGAGTAATAAATAAGTATAAAAACTATTGTCTCCCCATCCATCTACAGTAAGTACATCGGGGTTTGCAACTTCAATTGTTTTGAAAGAAGCCAGCATGCTAAAAGTAAAATGAGAATTTTTTAAGGGGTCGGACATAATGCCTGTAATTGTATATGCAGCACCATAACCGGTACTGTCATACATGTTAAGCATAAGAGTTTGACCCATTGGGTCTTTATCTCCGAAATACTTTTTTGCGATTGACTCTGTAAGGATGATAGAGTAAGGTTCACTTAAGGCAGTAGCAACATTTCCTCTTGTTATATGATAACTGAAAACATCAAAAAAAGAAGGGTCTGTCAGCAATATACCCGGTTGAAGCCCCTGATGATTTTGGTAGGTTACAATTTCTTCACGCATTCTCAACCTCACTGTTTTCTCCACTTCAGCATAATCATTCTTTAGCGCTTTGGCCATAGGAGCACTTGAAACTGCAGATTCCTCAATGCCCATTTCTGTTTTTGCTGTTGAAATTAACCGAACAATTCTGTTGTAATTATTATTGAACTTATCGTAGCTTAATTCATCATTCACCCAAAGTGCAATTAATGCAAAACAGGTTAATCCTGCTGCTAATCCTGCAATATTTAGAATAGAATAAGTTTTGTTCTTGATTAAGCTACGCCACGTTTGTTTTAAATAATTTCTAAACATACATATTGGTTATTCTGTTCTTAAATTTTTAACCGGGTTTGCAACTGCAGCCTTAATAGCCTGGAAACTAATAGTAGCTAATGCAATAAATAATGCAATGCCGATTGCCAGTAGAAAAATCCACCAGCTAATATTTATACGATATGCAAAATTCTGCAGCCATGTACTCATAGCCCACCACGCAATGGGAAAAGCAATCAATGCAGCTATAATTACCAGCTTTAAAAAATCTTTTGAAAGAATGCCTACAATATTTGTTACAGTAGCACCTAATACTTTTCTTATTCCAATTTCTTTGGTACGCTGTTCGGCAGCATAGGTTACTAAACCGAATAAACCCAGGCAGGCAATAAAAATGGCAAGAACAGAAAAGCTCATTGCAATTTTACCAATACGTTGTTCAGATCTGTAAATTTTATCAAAATCATCGTTCATAAATGAACAATTAAAAGGCTGACCTGGCACTACACTCTTCCATTTATTTTCAACCTGTGTAATAAGTGATGGAAGATCACTTGTTTTAAGACGAATTGCCACACTGCCTTTTTCTTCACCAAAAAATAATGCTAATGGAGTTACTCTTTGCCGTAAAGAATTAAAATTAAAATCTTTTACAACTCCTACTATCC
>JBHENB010000104.1:0-5414 GCA_046262255.1 Chitinophagaceae bacterium | reverse complement strand
CTACCTACACTGCTTACACACAAGCTGCGGAAGCATTTAAATTGAATAGCAGAAAAAAGGGAGAAGCGCAACGCTGGTTTGGCTATACAGAGGTAAAGGTGATCTGGTATCAGCGCCTCTTTAATTTTTATCCGTTATATCTTGCTGCATCCAATGGAGCGCCTTTAATTGAAAATAACAAGGCTGTATTCAATAACAAATATGCTATAGAAGTATTTCGCTTTTTACAAAGTTTGTATACCAATGGATATTATTCACGTGAAATATTATCAGCTTCCGCCGATCCGTTTGTAATGCAACAGATAGCAACCAAACTCACGGGTCCGTGGGACATATCTTATTTAAACAATATACCAAACAGAAATTTTGAATTTGATTATTACCCGCCTCCTGTTCCTGATGATCATGATGGAGCTGTATTTACGTATGCTGATCCTAAAAATATTGTGATCTTCAATACGTGCAGTCAACCGCAGGTGGCTTGGGAGTTCATCCGCACATTGATAGATAAAAACGGTGATTTAAAGCTTTTGGAAGTAACCGGACAACTGCCAAGCAGAAAAAACCTGGAAGCAGATGAGTATTTCAAAACTTATTTTGAAAAAAATCCAATGCTGTTGCCATTCGCAAAACAAATTCCATATGTAAAGGGTATTGACAACAGCGAGGTGATCGTTGAAGTGCTCGACATCATTTCGCAGGAGTATGAAGCCTGTGTGGTATACGGAAAAAAGTCGCCTGAAAAAGCCATTGCAGATGCAGAAAACGCGGTAAATATTTTATTAGATAGCATTACAAAATAAATACAAAGTTAGAAGTACGAAGTTCTGTTGCTTAAAACTTTACTTTATTGTATAAGTCAATCATTGACAAATCAAATTGAATAGTGGATATATGCAAAGAAGCATCCAGCATATTAACTTCTTCAAATAACCAGGCTCCAGCGGGTTGCTTCCGTGCTATTTGAACATAGATAGTATTTTGATTAACTATTATATATTCCTTTAAAGAAGGGATTTGCATATAATAAAAAAACTTTGTTCCCCGGTCATAATTTTCTGTAGAAGGTGAGCTTACTTCAAATATCGTGGAAGGATTTTTAACAGTGTCAAATTTATCATCAAACATATCCGGTTCATCACAAACAATCAAAGCATCAGGGTAAGTAAATGTATTAACCAGGGGAATGTGAACTCTCATATCACTGGAAAAAATGTCGCAATCTTTGTCTTTTAAATACATACCAACATTTGTAATAATATTACTTACAATAGTATTATGCTTTAATGATGCGCCTGCTATAGCAACAATAGTTCCCTGATGCAGTTCATGTTTTTCGTTTGCATTCCTTTCGGCCTCCAGATACTCTGCAGGCGTTGCATAGTTGTATTTTAAAGCCGGTTCTTTAACTTCATTTTCCATACTTCAAATTTAATTATTTTAGTGCTGAAAGTAAATTACTGCTGATGAATACAGATATCGCATAGAAGCTCAGGTGTCAAATAAATAGAACATGCCAACAGCTACAATTCACAAATCATCCTTCATAAAAAGTAAAAGCATTTTACCTTACTTGCTGGTGTCGCCATACATAGTTTTTGTTTTTGTCTTTGTATTATTTCCTGTGCTTTTTTGTCTTTTTCTCACTTTCCATAAATGGAACATCATAGCCCCAATGCAATTCATCGGACTGGAAAATTATTCACGCTTATTCAATGATCGTTTATTCTGGAAAGCTATCGGCAACACGCTGAAATTTTTGCTCCTGCATATTCCCTTGCAGTTAGTGGTTTCTTTATTACTGGCTGAACTGCTCAATCAAAAGCTAAAGGCTATTTCATTTTTTAGAGGGGCTTTTTTTATGCCTGTAATTGTTTCCGGAGTAGTGATTACCATTTTATGGCAGCAGTTGCTGGGCATGGATACAGGTGCAATAAACCGTATGCTTGCAGCAACAGGTTTGCCAAAAGTTGGTTGGTTGGTAAACCCGGAAATTGCCATTTACTCCATTGCCATAATGGCCACATGGAAAAATGTTGGATTGTATGTTATCCTTTTTTTGGTGGGGCTACAAACCGTTCCCACACAGTATTACGAGGCAGCTAAGCTTGAAGGTGCCACTCGCTGGCAGCGTTTTTACCACATCACATTGCCTATGATCAATCCAACCATTTTCATGGTGGTGATTCTTTCAACAATCGGGGGATTTTCCTTATTTATAGAACCTTACATAATGACTGGAGGAGGGCCCTTAAATCAAACCCTGTCTGCTGTATTATATATTTATAAACAAGCCTTTCAATATTATAATATGGGTTACTCCGCAACACTTGGTTTCTTTTATGCATTAATGATCATGCTCGTTGTTGTGCTGCAAAAAAAATTTATTGAAAAGGAAGTTTAAGCAATGACGGAAAAACTTTCGATAAGAAAAATAATTACTTATTTGCTGCTAACTATAGCGGCACTTTCTTTCATTTATCCTTTTATATGGATGATTGGTGCTGCACTTGCCCCAATGCATGAGATTGGTAAGATGACCCTTTTTCCTGCACATCCTACATGGAAGAACTTTCAGACAATGATCGAAAAAATACCAATAGGTCGTTCCCTCATGAATAGTTTATTAGTGGCATTGTTTTGTACAACACTGGTGATGATCACAGGTTCTATGGTGGGGTATGCATTAGCACGTATGCGTTTCAGAGGACGGCAACTTATTTTTTACGTAATAGTTTTTACCATGTCACTACCTTTTCAAATTACGTTGATACCTAATTACATTACAATGGTGAACCTGCACCTGGTGGATACTTTTTTTGCACTGGTGCTTCCGTTTGCAGTAAGTGCATTTGCCATACTTATGTTCCGGCAGGCGTTCCAGGGACTACCGCAGGCATTGATTGATGCTGCACGTTTGGACGGATGCAGTGAAATGGGAATTATTTTCAGAATATTGTGGCCAAACATAAAACCAACATTGGTCACCATTGCCATTCTAACATTTATTGGATCATGGAATGAAGTATTGTGGCCGTTGATTGTTATCCGAAATGAAAAATTAATGACTATGCCACAATTGGTAACACTATTTGCAGTGGGTGGCAGGGCAGACGCTCAATTAGGAGTGAAGATAGCCGCAGCCGTATTGTTGGCACTGCCCGTAATGATTGTTTTTCTTTTTTTTCAGAAACATTTTATACAAAGCATGGCTTCAACAGGCATGAAAGATTAATTAATTAAAAGGCCAAATGAAGATTACCAAAAGCACTATTAAATTAACTGCCGATACCAAAGCTGTTATTGCACAATTTCACAAGGTGCAGGATAGGACGCAAATTGAGAGGATAGTCGAACGCATTAATGGATTGAACGAAGAAGAAGTAAACAACACACTAAAAAAAGTTTTTAATGATTTTTCGGGCCGGCACAGGAATATTGAAGAAGCATTTACTGATCATTGCAAACAGCTGGAATATAATATTGGAAGCAGTCATTCCAACTTTTCAAACAATAAAAAATTATTGCTGGGCATGTTTTTTACACAGGAATATTCATTCCAGGCTGCTGCCTTATTTAATCCGTCGGTTGTACCTCACCCAGATCAAACCGGGTTAATATCAGCTGAGCAGCGCTTTATTATGAGCCTGAGGGCTACAGGTGAAGGACATATCTCTTCTATTGCTTTTCAAACAGGTATTATAGATGCATCAGGCAATATCACTTTGGATGCTGCATCTGGTTATTTTACTCCTTTGAAAAAGAATACTGAAGCTATCCTTACAAAAGAGTTTATTATCAAAAGAGCTTCATTGTCAGAATCATTTGATAAATCTGTTATTAATGCATTGCCTGAAACCTTTACAACGGATGAAGCTCTGCATATTTTGAATTCTGCAGAATATGCCAATAATGATTCTGCTCGTTTTCTTAAAGAAGTGCTTAATAAAAATTATGAACTCAAATTATCTGTTCATTTGCCCATCAATGAAAAAGTTATTTTTCCTTCAGCCGCCGATGAACGAATGGGCATGGAGGATGTACGCTTTGTAAAATTTACAGATAACGAACAAATTATTTATTATGGCACCTATACTGCTTATGATGGCAAGATTATTACATCCAGATTGATAGAAACAACTGACTTTGAGGTCTTTAAGATCCGTGCTTTGTACGGGAAGGCAGTTAATGATAAGGGCATGGCACTTTTCCCGGAAAAAATCAATGGCAAATATGTAATGGTATCAAGGCAGGGAGGACATGATATGAATATTATGTTTTCAGATGATCTGTATATATGGCAAGACTTTGAATTATTGTCGGAACCACAATACACATGGGACCTTATGAAAACCGGCAACTGCGGCTCTCCAATCAAAACGGACAAAGGATGGTTGTTGCTCACGCATGGCGTGGGCACTATGCGTACTTATGTCATCAGCGCCATTTTGCTTGACCTGAATGACCCAAAAAAGATTATCGGCAGGCTAGATAAGGCTTTATTGCAGGCCGAAGGTGATGAACGTGAAGGATACGTCCCCAATGTAGTTTATACATGTGGTATGCTGCGTCACGAAAATTTACTATTCATTCCGTACGGACTATCGGATGCCGCAATTGGTTTTGCAACTGTTGACTTGAATGAATTGCTGGATGAAATATTATTTCATTGAAAAATTATCAACCTTTTTATTTGTTACTCCCTGCATTATATGCAATGAGCATTTCATGTACAGGACCTTATACCAAAACACCCGCAGAGAAAACGCTAATAAATTTAGGCCACCTTAATCATTTATATACACCGGTTACATTCGCAGCTACCGCTACAAAAGCGGCCGGTATTTATATTTATGCTGAAGCGCCGGATTACAGTCTTACAGCAGACAGCGATGAAGGATTCACTTGTGTGGATGATGTATCAAGAGCTGTATTATTTTATATACGGAGCGGTAAATTTTCATCCGACACTGCAATACAAAATAAAACCTTCAACCTCCTGAAGTTTATTTTGGAAATGCAATCTCTTAACGGATACTTCTATAATTTTATTTTTCCTGATGGAACTATCAATAAAGATCATGTGAACAGCACACCAACACCCAACTGGTGGTCGTGGCGGGCATTGCATGCACTTACTGAAGTTTCTCCATCAATACTAAAAATAAATGCAGAATTACATAAGGAAATAGAAACAGCTATTCATAAGCTGGTCTCTGCAATGAAAATTGACTTGGTGAATGTGCCAAAAACAAATAAAATCGTTAAGGGAATAACAGTTCCGGAATGGTTACCAGGTGTCAGTGGAACCGACCAGGCTGCTTTACTTATTATAGCCTTAATACCATACGCAAAAGCTACCAACGATACAGCAATCGTTAACTACATACGTAAACTGGCAGATGGAATTGTGA
>JBHENB010000103.1:0-5765 GCA_046262255.1 Chitinophagaceae bacterium | reverse complement strand
TGTTTCGGGCTGCCACATACCGGGGAAGGGTGTTGGTAGCTGGTAAGCGGTTGTGGGCCAGTTGGCATTATCTGTTCGTGACCATTCAAAAATTCGATCGGCCACTTCCTTTCCAAATGCAACAGATCTTTCAAACACCTCATCACCTGCTTCAGCACGATAGAGCGTGTTTAATTCGTTTTCCAGATTCGTCACTGCCTGTTCATTAAAAGCAGCCGTTGTACTGAACAACTTTCTGGTGATTGTGGCCAGTGCTGCATGAGCGCTGCTGGGCCAGTGATAGTCAAAGCCCGGCGTAGTAGACGGCATTGCGGGCATATCGGTAAGTTGCCCGTGTAGTGATTGATAGGTTGGCATACCTGGTACTACTGATTCGTACAGTGCCACTCCGGAATAAGCCATGTACCGGCCAGGATTCAGCCCGAAGGGATTACCCGATGAGCGGTAGAGCATAGATGTCTGCACCGTCAGCCACTTCTTCACTACATCGGATGAAAATGTGCTCGTTTGGGTTAGATCGTCATTAGATACATCTGTTTTCTTACATGCACTGATAGATGTGATGCATACAAGAACTAGCAGGTAGAAGGTTTGGGAGAATTTAAAAAACATAATATTAGTTTTGATGTGATGAATTCCATTTTGGTCGGTCAATCTTCATGTATAAACAATTTCAGTCAATTAGTTGTATTGGGTTAGATTACATCCATTCAAACCGAAAAACATATCAGTTAATTGAAATGCCATTTGTTCAATTCCGGAAGTAAAAATATTTTGATTATTTGCATATTAAATTCGCATTATACAAACGGCAGTTCTTATTGTATTTACGGCGCTTGATTTCATATTGTTTGATTTAGCTTTCCATTTTATTTCATATATTGAGAGAAAGCATTTCTTACAAGTAACAAATGCTTGATGCAACATCTATTTAATTCAGCAGAAACATCATTTTTTTGCAACAATCTAACTATATTAAAATTTGTGTTTTTATGGCCGTATGCTGGCTTTCTGATTTATCAGCAAAAGCCCAGTATGATGAAAAAAACTTTATACGCTATTCTGTTGAAAATGGCCTGAGCAATAATTATGTTACGTGCATCCAGCAGGATGACTGGGGGCATATTTGGGTGGGAACTGATGAAGGACTGAACCGATTCGATGGAAACTCTTTCTCTAATTATTTTCAGGGGTCTAAGTCCCTGCCATTGTCTTCAAATATTGTCGTAAACATTAAAAAACTCGGTCATCACGAACTTGGTATCATTGCAAATGGCGTTTTTCAGGTATTAAATACGCAAAATCTTTCAACGCGTAACTATTTTGTTCCGGATAGTACCCCATTTGCAAAGCACCGAAACCTGGCCTTTGATGCAGTGAAGTTGCCTGATGGGGGATTTGCAGTTACCACAAGAATTGGGTTTCACGTATTTGATAAAAATGGTAATGTAAAACTTCAGCACGATGAATATACGTTGGAAGACGTAGGAAAAAAGAGATTGCACTATGGGCGCAACATATTGCCGCTGAGTAACAAAGAGTACCTCATTTTTGTGGAGGAGAATGGACTTGCTTACTACCACTATGATGAGAACCGGTTCCACCGAATTAGCCCCGACGACAAAGCACCATATATTTTTTATCCCTTATCACCTAAAAACAATCGTAGTTATGTGCTTGACTATAAAATAGCGGAACATGAATTTTTATTTTTTGATTTTAATAGCAACATGGTATACTACAATCACCTCACTAAAAAGACGGTTGCTACATACATTCCGGACGGTAACACTACACTCTATTGGGCAAGTAAATTTCTCATGGTAAACGATACTACAATACTTGTAAACGGTGCAGTAAGTGGGTTTTATAAATTTTATTTAAACCGCTACACCGGAGAAATAAAATGGAATGGAATTGTTTACCTGCCCAATCAGAAAGTGCAGTGCCTTTTCCTGGATAAAGCTGAAAGGTTATGGATAGGCACTTCAAAAGGTTTGCTGCAGCAGAAACCTGATGCACAAGCTTTGCAATCGTATCCCATACTCCCCTCTGCCGGCATAGGTGGTAAATACAGCGCTGTTTACCGTGTTAAAGATAAAATGTATGTCGGCCGTTATTTATGGACCGGCGGTCTTGTGATAGCAGATGTAAACACTATGAAAGCTGAAAAGGAAATAAAATTCTTCAGCGATAATAACATGTGGAATGAGGTACGGTCTATACAGATGTACCATCCAGATACTTTATGGATTGCTACTACTGCAGGATTACTATGGTTCGATATAAAAACACAGCGGTATGGAAAACTGGAAACGCATTTTGATCAACGCGGAAATAATTTAATTAATTTGTACCCTGAGAACAAAGATGGTTACGCATGGATGTGCGGATCTTTGAATGGCACCGTGGCACGTTATCATGTAGCCTCGCGGGCATTTACATTCTTCACTAAGTTCACCACACCAAAACTTCCTTTTAATCAGATCAAAAGCATTGCTTATGATGCTTATGGTGATGTGTGGATAGGCGGCCATTCCCTTGCAAGATGGAGCAGTGGCAAAGAAAACTTTGATACACTTATCACAGTATATGGAGGTGTGAATAAATACAACGATGATATAGTTGCATTAACGGCTGATGATAATGGCTCCCTCTGGTTGCACAATGTGGAAAACGGCCTGTTGGAGTACAGGATACAGAAAGGGCAATTTATATCCTATGCCCGGCACAATGGAATGCCCTTTGAAGTGCTGGAAAGCATTAGCCCTGTGCTGAACGATATATTATGGATCTCCAGCTCCAGTAATTTGATAAGATTTGACACAAGAACAAAAAAAATATTTTTGTTTGACCATAATGATGGCTTTCCGGACGAAGCAACAAAAAACAGGAAGATGTATTATGACAGTTTAAGTAAGTCAATGTATTTGCCGTTTAGTGGAAGCGTAGTCAGCTTCGACCCCTTACTACAACTAAAGTCATCTGCCGCAAAAGATATTCTTATTACTGAACATAGAATAAATAACAACAAATCGATTTACTATCCTGCCGATAATCTTTCATTCCCATACAATGAAAATAATCATTCACTTTACTTCACCATAATTGATTACGATAACAATAACTACCAATATGATTATCGCATTAACGAGACAGGGAACTGGACAGGCCTTGATAAACAGCGCAGCTTAAACCTCACAAGCTTGTCGCCGGGTACTTACAAAGTGCACCTCCGTGCAATTGGAAAATCAGGTGATGAAAAATTGAAAACTTTTTCCTTTACTATAATGCCTCCTTTCTGGAACACCGTTTGGTTTTATGTCATCGCGGGCATTTTACTTCTCAGTGTTGGTTACCTGTTTTACCTGGCACGGATCAAAAGTATTCGCGAAAGAGCCAATGTTGATAAGCTATTAGCTCAGACAGAGCTTAAAGCACTACATGCACAGATGAATCCTCATTTCATATCTAACAGCCTTAACAGTATCAGGGAAATGATATTGAATGATGAAAACAAGCAAGCGTCACATTTTCTTACAAAGTTTGCGCACCTGATTCGCATTACGCTAGATCAGTCTTCGCAGACTTTTATTTCATTACGTAATACTATAGATTACCTGAACAGGTACATAGAAATGGAGCAGATCCGGAATGATCAATTTGTATCTAATATTTATGTTGATAAAGAACTAAACGAAGATGAAATCCTTCTGCCTCCTATGCTCATTCAACCTTTTATAGAAAATTCAATCTGGCATGGGTTAGATGGAGAGGATAAATCTATTGCAGTGGCTATACATTTCAAAAAACAAGATGAAAAACTTGTATGTATTATTGATGACAATGGCATTGGCATTAAACAATCTCTTGAAATGAAAAAGATGGGGAACGGCCAACACAGTTCAGTAGCAGTATTCAATATAAAACAGCGGATCAATTTACTGAATGAAAAATATGACTTGCGCAGTTCAGTTACAATAGAAGATAAAATGTCCTTTACAGAGTTTCCCGAAAAAGGCACAAGAGTTATTTTGAATTTACCACTTGAATTAAACCATCTTGCCGACAATTAAAACCATATTGGTTGATGATGAACCAAGGGGATTAAAATCTCTGCAAAAGCTACTTCAGTTTCACTGTCCTGCAGTGGAAGTAATAAGTTGCTGCAGCAGTGCAACTGAGGCTAAGAACGAGATCTTTGAGTTGCATCCCGATCTGGTTTTTTTGGATATTGCTATGCCGGGGAAAACCGGGTTGGACATGTTAACTGAATTGCCGGAAGTGAATTTTGAAGTCATTTTTGTAACTGCATATTCAGATTACATGACACAGGCCTTTCATTTTAGCGCAGTTGATTATCTGATAAAGCCTGTAGATGAAGACTTACTGATGCAGGCGGTGAGCCGGGTAGAAAAAAAGATGGAGAGAATTGAAAGGGATTATGTCAAGGGTAATAAAGAACAACTGGAAACATTTCTCTACAACATGCATCATGCTTCTGCAAATCAAAAAAAACTCTGCATTCCTTCCATTTCAGGATTTCAGGTCATCGAAATTACAGATATCATTTATTGTGAGGCAAGTACTAACTACACAAATTTTTATTTTACCAACCGTTCTCCAATTTGTAGTTCAAAACAAATTCACGAATATGAGCAACTTTTATCCGATTGCAACTTTATCAGAACGCATAAATCATTCCTGGTAAACATGCAGCACATAAAAGAATATGTACGTGGTGAAGGTGGTAGCCTGATTTTGTCAAACGGTAGAGAAGTAGAAGTATCCCGCAGAAAGAAGGATTGGCTGATGACAAAAATGAAATCGTTTTACAAGTTTTAGGCTGTTGGTATATTATTAAAATACCTTCTCTTTATCTGGGCAGGTAAAAGAACTGAAGTGCTGCAATCAAAATCTTTGAAGCTGCAGTAGCAGCAGAAGATACCTTAAGATATAATGCGCCGTAAGCCTGGCGAATACATGCAAGGTATTGTAACTAACTATAATGAGTTTGTACAAAAACATCAAAAAACAATGGTTTGTATCAGTGAAGATTGCATGTGGCATCAAAGGATATTTACGATAAAGGAGGGAAAAACGTCCTGGTAAAACTTTGGAATGCGTTGCGGTCAACATCTGCTGAAATGAACGATAAACAATTCGCCACTTTTCTGAAAAGAAAAGTGCATCCATCTGTAGCAAATGTGCTGCTGAAGTGGTAAAATTTTATTGTTCTATCCTGTTAACTAAGTTGATTAATAAAACAGCCTTGTGCTATAACTAACGACCCTGCTAATTATTTCTTTTTTAATGTTTCATTATTTATTTTTTTCACTAACTTGTTCAGCAGAATACATCAATATGCAAAGCTCTTGTGAGACTGATAAACCACCATCGCAAAAATCTATAATTTGTATATTTTAATAGCTGCTATTTTCATAATTGGATATGCTGCCATTGCTTTTGAACACCCGATAAAAATCAATAAAACAGCAACTGCCTTACTTACGGGTGTGTTATGTTGGGTGGTTTATATACTATCAAGCACAGATACAAATCTGGTTTCTGAACAGCTTTATGAGCATTTTGGTCAAATATCAGGCATCTTATTTTTTTTATTAGGCGCCATGACCATTGTTGAATTAATAGATGCTCATGATGGGTTTGATGTTATCACCAGCAAAATAAAAACAAATGACGAGCGAAAATTACTTTGGATTATCAGCCTTGTAACATTTTTCCTTTCTGCAGTACTTGATAAC
>JBHENB010000102.1:5458-5772 GCA_046262255.1 Chitinophagaceae bacterium | reverse complement strand
CTGCAGCCAATATCCACTCCAACACCATAAGGTATTACAGCATTTTCGGTTGCCAGCACACCGCCAATTGGCAATCCATATCCATGATGTGCATCAGGCATTAACGCACCCGCAACAGCAACTGGCAACTTTACAGCATTTTGCATTTGTTGCATAGCACCGGGTTCTATTTGCTCATTACCAAATACATTAAAATGAACACCAGTTTCACTTAAGGGAATTTCATCTGTAGCAGTTTTGGGCTTTGGCAATAATGCTTCCGCAATTTTCCCCAACATGCCTTCATGTGCATATTGGTTTGGGCTCTGTAATAT
>JBHENB010000102.1:0-5448 GCA_046262255.1 Chitinophagaceae bacterium | reverse complement strand
ATATATATCAAAGCTTCTTGGCTTATCTATTTTTAGAATTCGAATAGCAGCTCCTTCTATTGTAAGATGTTCGTTCTCCTCTGTACTGTCCACTTCTATATCCCCTGATCCTGCAAATCCATCAAAATACAGAAGCTTCTGGTGTGGTTGATTTTTAAACACAGTCAGAAATTGTTTTGCATAAGTTTCAAGTATACTAATCTTCAACTCTGTCCAACTACCTCCAAATTTATTTTTGCTGTTCATATAACTATTGAAAAATATCAAAATATTTCAAAATAAACTCCCCTGCCCTCCCGGTCTTCTAAAAATAGTGGAATCCAATTCCCACCTGTCATTATTCATACCATACAGATTTCCATATTTTTTATATTGTTGTGCTACTATTTGTGCAATGTTTCCTTCACCACGCATCCGCACACCCCATCGGCTGTCGTTTACTTTACCATCATGACTGGCTTCAATCAAATGCCACACCTTATCTGCCCGATCAGGGAAATTTTTATATAGCCAGTCATGAAACAAAAATTTTATTGCACCATTCAATCGTATAAAGGTGTAGGCAGTAAATACTGCGCCTGCATTTTTTGCTGCTTTCATAATGCGTTGCATTTCGTGTTCGTTCAACCCGGGGATCATTGGCCCCATCATAATGCCCATACGAATTCCTGCTTTACTTAATTCTTCAATTACCCGCAATCGTTGCTTTGCTGTAGTGGTTCTCGGCTCCATAACACGCCGTATGGCTTCATCAAAAGAAGTAATAGAAACCATGGCTGTAACTAATTTTTTCTTTGCCATCTCTTGTAATAAATCTTTATCTTTTATGATCCATGCATTTTTAGTTAGTATTCCAACAGGTTGGTTGAATTCATTACAAACCTCCAGCAATTGCCGTGTGATCCTGAATTTTTGCTCAGCAGGCTGATAGCAATCTGTGTTGCCGCTAAGCATGATGGGTACTGGATCCCATTTGGGGTTCATTAAAAATTTACGTAACAATTCTGGTGCATTTTTTTTCACAAGTATTTTGGTTTCGAAGTCAACACCTGCACTGTAGCCCCAATATTCAAATGAATTTCTTGCATAACAATAAATGCAGCCATGCTCACATCCCTGGTATGGGTTCATACTGTACATCATGCTCAGGTCAGGACTTTCCACTTTATTGACAATGGATTTGGGAAACACTTCAATGTATTGCGTATTGATATCCGGCTCTATCCATTCATCAATACCTTCAATATGTTCTTTGGTTACTTCGTTCTTTAAGAACTTATTTTTTGTGTTGAACTGGGCACCCCTGCCTTTGATGTATGTGTTTATTTGTTCTGATTGATTTACTTCTTCCATAAATTAACTTTAAACTGAGTGAATTACATAAGTTACTACTCCCCAAATTGAAAACTCGCAGCAGTTAAGGTCCACATCAATTGGTGACAGCCCCTGGGTTTCGGGATGAAGCCTGATCTTATTAAAAGTTTTTTCCAGCCTGCGGACAAGCATTTCCCCATTTAAAACCGCTACTACTATTTTTCGGTTAGCGGCTGCCAACGAACGATCTATAATTAATACATCGCCGCTGTAAATACCAGCATCAACCATTGCATCACTATTCATTCGCATGAAAAATGTAGCAGGTTTGTTACGTATCAACTGTTCGTTCAGGTCAATACCCCTGTCGGCATAATCATCTGCTGCGGCACCAAACCCTGTAGCATTAGCATTAGGCACAAGCCATTGTGTAAAATCTTTTGTACCCGTATAAGAGGATGCATGAATTTTTTCCATACAATCATTGCTTTTACTAAAATAATTAGTAAATTTATACTAAAATATTTACCAACGGTTGTGCCCTAACCAATTTTTTTTTATGAAGCACATAATGAGCCTTCCCGGCTATAGGGAGAACGAGTACTTACTGGTATTGAAGCCTCATGAGGAACTATCTAATCAGATAAAAATGATAAAAGAAAAGTTCGCTAAAGATTTTGAAGCTCCAATGGCTATTTGGACGAAACCACAAATTCCTTTGGTTAAATTTTTCCAGTACGAAATGATGGAAGAAAGAATTTTCAATCAGTTTAAAAATATCGGCATCGGTATTAATCCATTTAAAGTTGAACTTTCTAATTTTGGTAGTTTTCCAACTCACACCATTTACATAAATGTTACTACCAAGCTGCCTATACAAGTATTGATAAAACAATTAAAATCTTCACAGCAGTTATTAAAGCACAAAGATGTAAAACCTCATTTTATTGAAGAATCTCATCTTACTATTTGCCAACGCCTTATACCATGGCAATATGAAAAAGCATGGCTGGTTTATAGTCATGAGCATTATACAGGAAGGTTTATTGCGGATAGTATGCAGTTACTCAAAAGGCCTGCAGGAGAAAAAGGATACAAACCTGTACAAAATTTTGACTTTCTGAATTTGCCTGTAAGCACAAAGCAGGGAGACTTATTTTGATAAATGGATTACAATTCCTCTTCCCGTTCCAGCATCAGTATAGCACTTTGAGGTACAATAAAATATTTTTCGCCGGAGTACATAATTTCTGTAGCACCGCTTAATAAAAATATGGCAAGATCACCTTCGCGGGATTGTAGCGGAATATATCTTACCTGCTCCTCACTGCTTTTCCAGGGTTCATCCTCAGGAGGCATTGGTACTACATAACCAGGTCCTATTTTGATAACATAGCCTTGCTGCACTCTTTCTTTTTCCTGGACACCTGGTGGCAGGTACAGCCCGCTATCAGTGCGTTCATTTGGCTTTGTGGGTCGAATAAGTACCCTGTCTCCGATTACAATGAGCTTTTTTAATTTATTATCCGGTGTAAGTCGCATAAAGCAAATGTAAAAAGAAGTTAGTGGAAGAATTTTTGCATAGTTAATGAACACAATAACTTTAAACTTAAATACATTAATTTTATTTTATTAAAACTTCAACTTATATGGAAGGAAAGAAAGCTAAAATTCTATTATGCGAGGACGATACGAATTTAGGTAGTGTATTAAAAAACTATTTAGAATTGAACGACTATGACGTAACCCTTGAAAGAGATGGAAGACTTGGTCTGGCAGCTTTTCAGCGGGAGAAATACGACTTATGCCTACTGGATGTAATGATGCCAAATATGGATGGTTTTACTGTTGCAGAGGAAATACGTGATATTGATCCGGATGTGCCCCTGTTTTTTTTAAGTGCTAAAACTATGAAAGAAGACATTATTCAGGGTTATAAGCTGGGTGCTGACGATTATATTACCAAGCCATTTGATAGCGAAGTACTACTCCATAAAATAAAGGCAATACTTAAAAGAAATGAGGAATTGAACAGAGAGGCAGAGAACAAAGAATTTGACCTGGCTTCTTATCACTTTAACCCAAAGTTGCGGCAACTATCCCATGCAGGAAAAACTCAAACGCTTTCTCCAAAAGAAAACGAGTTGTTGAAAATGTTGTGTGAGCATATGAACGATTTGTTGCCCCGTGAACAGGCATTGAAACGTATTTGGGGTAGCGATACTTATTTCAACGGACGCAGCATGGATGTATATATTGCTAAGCTGAGGAAATATTTAAAAGATGATCCGAATATTGAGATTGTAAATATTCATGGAAACGGATTTAGACTGGTAGTTCAGGGTCAGCCGTAATACCTCACCCCTGCCCTCTCCACAAGTGGAGAGGGAGGAGCGATCACTGGGATACATTTTATTCCAAGCATTGGTTATAGACGTCATGCTAAAAACGATGTAATGTGGCGAGCGAATATTACACCCATTGTCAAAAAGAAGCCTTTACTCCCTGTATAGGTTTTGCAATTGGAAAGCATTTTTAATTACATCTCAAATAACATCCCTGCACCACCCATTGGTGGGATTTTTTTTAAATGCTCGTATGCTTTAGCAGTTGCCTCTCTGCCTCTTGGTGTACGTTTTAAAAATCCTTCCTGGATTAAGAAAGGTTCATAAACTTCCTCTAATGTGCCGGCCTCCTCACTTACAGCAGTTGCTATTGTAGTAATACCCACAGGGCCGCCTTTGAATTTTTCAATAATAGTAAAAAGAATACGGTTATCCATATCATCCAGTCCATGTTCATCTACATTCAAAGCCTTTAAAGAGTGCTGTGTAATGCCTAAATCAATCTGGCCGTCATTAAGTACCTGTGCAAAATCCCTTACACGGCGAAGTAAACCATTGGCAATTCTTGGAGTACCACGGCTACGCCTGGAAATTTCCGCTGCAGCTTCCGAAGTAATGTTTGTATTTAAAATTTGAGATGACCGTAAAACAATTTTTAATAATGTGGTGGCATTATAATATTCCAACCGGAATTTTATAGCAAAACGTGATAGCAACGGCGCAGTGAGCAAACCACTTCGTGTGGTGGCGCCAATTAATGTAAAAGGATTCAGATTAATTTGAATACTTCTTGCATTAGGCCCGCTATCAATCATAATATCTATTCTGTAATCTTCCATTGCGGAGTACAGGTATTCTTCAACCACTGTGCTAAGCCTATGGATTTCATCAATAAATAAAACATCTTTTGGTTCCAGGTTGGTTAGCAACCCTGCTAAATCACCGGGTTTTTCAATAACCGGCCCTGATGTTTCTTTAATGTTTACACCCAATTCATTAGACACAATCCTTGACAAAGTGGTTTTCCCTAAACCAGGAGGGCCGTGAAAAAGAACGTGGTCCAATGCTTCATCACGCATTTTAGCAGCCTTAATGAAGATGGTAAGATTGTCAATTATTTGCTGCTGCCCTGCAAATTCTTCAATCTGCCTGGGGCGAATATTATTTTCAAATTCTGCATCAACTGGTGTAAGCAGCTCTTTGTTTGTATTTAAGTTAGAATTACTCATTTTGAAAGAAGAGTAAAGCTACATCTTTCCTAAAAGCTTTAGTATAGAACTGCTTAACTGAAATACTGATGCAGTACATTTGAAAAAATTACACAGATGAAAATTGGCATATTAGGTACTGGTTCTGTCGGCGAAGCTATCGGCACTGCTTTGGCTGCGAAAAAACATAATGTTATGATGGGCAGCAGAACCGCCGGTAATGAAAAGTCAAAAAAGTGGGTAAAAAAAGCCGGCAACCTGGCTTCGGAGGGAACGTTTGATGATGCAGTAGCGTATGGCGATGTGATCTTTCTCTGCCTTAACGGCGAACACACTCTAGATGTGGTTAAAAATTGCAACGCCGGAAGCTTTACAAACAAAATAGTTATTGACGTAACCAATCCTCTTGATTTTACGCATGGGATGCCACCGAGAATATTAGAAAACTTTAGCAGAGATACATCACTGGGCGAAGAGGTGCAAAAGGCAATACCTGCTGCTTATGTGGTAAAAACATTAAATACTATAAATTATAATTTAATTGTGGATGCACGCAAAGTAAACAGCGGCAATCATAGTTT
>JBHENB010000101.1:0-6292 GCA_046262255.1 Chitinophagaceae bacterium | reverse complement strand
CTTTTTTTAGAATTTAACTTTGTTAAAGTGACTGCTCAAACAAAAAAACACGAATTTGCATTATTCCTATAACTATAGGAGTTGCTGTCAATATGAAAGCTTTTGCAATTGGAATTTTTATTTTTTTAACCACTTTATCTTTTGCACAGGAACGTTCTGCAGGCTTTAGTTTTATTGGCCGGAGAACACAAACTATAGAACCCACTTCTCCGCAGGTATTGGCACAAAAAATTACTGCTTCTTATAAAACGGACCTGGAAAAAGTAAGATCTATTTTTCGATGGATTACAGAAAATATTGAATACAACGTAATCGTTTTTAACAAATTTGTACGCCATACACCCGGCAGATATGTACAGGCAGATGACGACGATACTTCTACGGTGCTTAAGCCACTTGACGAAAGGGTTGCGGAAGGGGTGCTGAAAAGAAAAACTGCTGTTTGTGATGGATATGCAAGACTTTTTAAAACGCTTTGCAACTACGCAGGCATTAAGGCAGAAGTGATTACAGGTTATGCAAGAACCGGTGCCGGCAGAACGGGAGAAAAGTTCAGATCCAACCACACATGGAATGCAGTGTATATTGATAGTAGCTGGCATCTGTTAGATGCAACGTGGGCAAGCGGGTATGTTACGTGGGGAGACCAATTTGTAAAACAATACAATGATTATTATTATTTAACGCCGCCGAAGCAATTTCTGCAAGATCATTACCCGGAAGATATTAAGTGGACACTCTTAAATAATACACCAACGTTAAGGGAGTTTCAGTTTGCTCCTTTTAAACATAGCGCATTTGTTAAGTATAAGATTACCTCTTACAGCCCACAAAGCGGACTTATAGAAGCTTCAGCAGGAGATACAATTTTACTGGAGTTAGAAACCGTTGATGCGGAAAAAGCGGGTGCAGTTAACACCGAACTCCCTTTCGAATCTGCTGATTTTATACAAACTTCTAACTCAGTCTTTGTTTCACCATCGGCTACATTAAACAGTAAAAAAGTAAATTACTTCTATATAGTTGATTCGCCTTTGATTGAATGGCTTCATGTTGTACTTAGTGGTGATGTTATCATGCGGTACAAATTAAAAATCAGGGAAAGCATAGTCGCAAAATAGCTTCATCTCAATTGCCACGAATCTGCAGATTTTTCTAACGCAACATTATTCCAGCCTTTTTGTTTCAATAAATTATTGTTGTAAGTCAATTGTAGCTATTGGCATAATTTATACATTTATTCTTCCAATGCAGTGAATAATGAAAGTAAACTCGAAAACTATAAGTCATGCGGCACATATAGCCGATTTGCTCAGCAAAGGTAAAAAGTCAAAATTTCCAGCAGACATAAAACCCATGCTTGCTACACTTGTGGACGAACCCGTGGAAGAACCCGGCTGGCTGTACGAAATAAAATGGGACGGTTACAGGGCACTTGGGTACCTGAATAGTGGTGCGATAGATGTACGGTCGCGGAACAATAAATCTTTTAATGAAAAATTTTATCCGGTTTATGATGCGTTAAAAAAATGGAATATTAATGCTGTGGTAGATGGAGAGATTATAGTGGTGAATGAACAAGGTGTCCCTGACTTTAGCAATTTGCAGGAGTGGAGAAGTGAGGCAGACGGGCAACTTGGATTTTATGTATTTGACATTTTATGGCTGGAAGGTACAGATGTAATGGGTCTTCCGCTTACTGCACGGCGGGAGATATTGAGGTCCGTTATACCTAACAATGATATTATAAAACATAGCGAAAATTTTGATGCAAGTGGCAGCGAATTTTTTGCTTTGGCAGATAAGCTTGGTTTGGAAGGCATTATGGCTAAAAAAGCAGACAGCATTTACATACCTGATGCCCGCACAAAACACTGGCTTAAAATAAAAACAGAAAAGAGGCAGGAGATGGTTATTGGAGGTTACACACGAAATGAAAATACATCCAAACAATTTAGTGCATTGTTACTTGGTCTGTATGAAAATGGGCAGTTTTACTTTGTAACACCTGTAGGCACTGGCTTTACCAATAAGCTGCAAAATGAGATCCTGCAAAAACTGAGGTCTCTGGAAATAAACGTTTGTCCGTTTAGTACCGTGCCGGAATACAATAAGCCTTCAAGATTTCGTCCAAACCCACCAAAGGCAGAAGTAATATGGGTAAAGCCGCAAATAGTTTGTGAGATCAGCTATCGTGAAGAAACAAGGGACGGAGCGATTCGCCATCCATCGTTTAAAGGTATTCGCGAAGATAAAAACGCAATAGAAGTAAGGAGAGAAAAACCTGCACCATTAGATGATATGGTGCATGAAGAACATACTTTGGTTAAAAAGAAAATTATTTCTACACCGGGCAAAAAAGAAAGAAAAACATTCCTCAATCCAAAAGATGAAACACAGGTCCGCAGTATTGGCAGGCATGATTTAAAATTTACTAACCTCAGCAAAGTTTACTGGCCAAAGGAAAAAGTCACCAAACGAGACATGCTGAATTACTATTATCAGGTAGCCCCTTACATGCTTCCGTATTTTAAGGATAAACCCCAAACGCTCTATCGTTTTCCTCATGGTATAGAAGGTGAAAAGTTCTATCAGAAAGATGTAAAGGGAAAAGTGCCCGGGTGGATAAAAACTTTCCCCTACTTTAGTTACGCCGATAACAGAGAAAAAGAATTTTTAGTAATTACGAATGAAGCAAGCCTTCTTTACGTTGCATCGCTTGGTTGTATTGAAATGAATCCGTGGAGCAGCCGGATTGAAAAACCAGATAACCCTGATTGGTGCATTATTGATCTGGATCCGGATAAAAATACATTTGAACAGGTAATAGAAGCTGCCAACGTAACCAAAAAGATACTGGATTCTATTGATGTTCCTTCCTATCCGAAAACTTCAGGATCATCAGGTATACATATTTACATTCCCTTTGGTGCTAAATATGATTATGAGCATTCTAAGGAATTTGCTCGTGTGATTGCAAAACTAGTACATGCAGAAATTCCTGACTTTACAAGTATTGAACGAAAGACCCGGGACAGGGACGGAAAAATGTATATTGATTTTTTACAGAACCGGCCACAGGCAACTGTTGCAGGGCCTTATTCCTTGCGACCTAAACCATATGCACCTGTGTCCATGCCATTGCACTGGGAAGAAGTAAAGGAGGGATTGCAGATTAAGGACTTTACTATTTTTAACTCAGTTAACAGGTTGAAAGAACAAGGAGATATTTTTAAGCCCGTAATGGGGAAGGGAATTGATCTTCAGAAAACGCTGAAGAAGATAGACATCCAGTTTGGAGATAAATAAAACCTTAGTCCATGTTACTAACCGCTGAAGTATTCTTGCATGCGAGCGGTGATCTTACCAGTACTTTACCGCTCATGTAAATATTTTTTTATTTAATTACAAATACGATAACTTTCGTTACTAAAAACTTATTATGAGAAAGTTTACTTTAACCTGCCTGTATGTGGCCTTCGTTAGCGTTGCCAGCGCACAATTTACTATTTTGCCAAAAGTTGGCCTGGAAAACTCAAAAACCGAAATTCAGTACAATAACCTTTCATCCTTTTCACCTGTAGGGACGGAAGTATCGCCACTGCTGGGCATGCGGATAGATTATAAGTTCAAAAAATCGCATGGACCTTTTCTTGGTGTATCAACCAGCCGAAATGCAGTTGGATTTAAATTTTCAGATCCCGAAAATGGGAATAAAGCATTCAGTGCCTCAAAAAATGATATGGATTTGCGCTTTGAGGGTGGGTATGAATTACGCACCAAACCTATTTATTTTAAAAAATCCGGGGCCACTGCAAAATCTTCTTCCAGGTCAACTGATATTGAGAAAGAGAAGACCATTACTAAAAAATCTTGTGGGGATTATAGCGAGAGAAATCATTGCGGCAAAAGTTCAAATAAAGTAATTGCGGCAAAACAAAAAGACAAAGGGTGGTTTATGCGGGTACAACCTTCAGCAGGCATTGCATACAAACCATCTGCAGAAACCGATGTAATAACAAAAACGGAGGGAGGCCAAACCACCTATGAGTACACCGCAGGAGACTGGAACACTGCCTTTATCATTGGTGCAGGATTCGAGTTTGGTAAAAATGTGCACCGCAAGTTTATTGTGAGTCTTAATTATTTAAAAGGTATTGGCAACCTTGATACGAAAACTCTTAATGCTGTTTCCAACAGCAAGCCAACAACTACTTATTTAAAATCAAACAGCTCTAGCTGGAATCTTAGTTTAGGTGTACCGATTAACCTAAGTAAAAGCAAAACAGTTCATAAAACGGAACAAAAGAGCTACAAATCTGAAAAAAAGTGTGAGCAGATATATAAAGTACGTTGCCGCACTGTTATTTAATCTGTAACCTATACGATTTATTATATCACCTGCCTCCGGATAAAGGCAGGTTTTTTTATGGAAGTAGAATTAATGCATTACTGCCCTTCTTCATAGAATCTAATTTGTTTCTCTCTTAAGAAGTCTTTAATAACATTTGCATGCAGGCAATACCCTACATGCAAGCAAGGCTGGTTGGTAATTTTAATTTTTTCGCCATTACTTATTACCTCTTTGTTTTTCATATCAAAGCCTAAGTGTAAATGATTTGTTGCGAATTGCATTCCGCATACAATTCCGTCTGAATTAAATAGTGGGCCGCCACTCTGACCTTTTAACCCGGGAGTACTCATTTCAATTCCATATAAACTGTTTCCATCCGATAAATGTCGTGTGATCATTCCTTCAATCGGAAACCTTGGAGTTGCAGACATTCCTGAATCAGTCCATTCTAAAGAGTCAATAGATGAATTATATTTAAAGTTGGTAAATTCCGGAAACGGAAAGCCTAACCTGCACAAAAACATACCCTGTTCCAGGGGAGTTTCATCTTTGATGAATCTGGCATAAGCAGTGTAAGTAAGGTTTTTTGGCGCAATCAGTTTTACAATTGCTAAATCGTATTTCGGATGCGGAGTTACTTCAATGCCTGCAAAACCTTCAGCACAATTCAACCGAATCAAAATCTCACATAATGGATTGTTTTCAAACCCGTACTCTTGTAGTAATTCTTTTACTTTCCTGTTAAAGCTTCCGCTTTTTTGAAGCTCATTTTTCTTTGCTTTGAACTCTGTATATTTCTTTAATAAGTTTTCTGAAAAAGGAATTAATTGCGCCACATGGTTACAGGTAACCGCTACTCCTTCTTCATTTACAAAAAACATAGTTGCAGCACCGGGTCTTACAGTAATGCTTCCATAAGACCTTTCAATAGTATGAATTGGGCTGGTAAATTGTGCCACCTGTTTAATTGCATTAACAAACATGCGTTAAATTAATTTAATCTGACCATATCATAGTTGTACATAAACTAACTACCACTATGAAAAATATAAATATGTTATTAGTTTAGCTAAAAACTTTTTTAATGCCAACAACTAAAATAGATGAGTACACTGTCATGCATTCAGCAAATACATTTTGGCCACGCATCTGGCTGAAGAATGGTGGTAAAGCAATCGGTCAGCTTAATTTCCACCCCAATGGTTCGGCTTTACCTTTAGATAACCTTAATGGAGGCCATCCAGACATACCTTATTATCTGGTGAGTTAGTGAAAAAAGTAACAGTAGAAGATTGGATAAGTGTATATGAGGAGAAGGTGAAGCGCTAAATTTAAGGCAATTGGTTGAAAAAGCCGCACGGAAAGGAAGGTGCGTTTCATTAAGTAGCTTGATGCGAAGTTTCTAAAATATTTCACCAAACCCACAACAATTTTTATGTAACATAAACCAAACCAAAATGATATGAAAAAGATCTTTTTTGCTGTGTTTGCAGCGGTAGCATGTATTTGTTTATCATGTAACAATGCTTCTACCGCAACAAAAAACAGCTCCTTGCAACAAAAAAATCTTGAGGCATCACATGCTATTAACAGAGCCTTTGAAACAGGGGATGTAAGTGGTATTGACAGTGTGGTAGCAGACGATTATGTTGACCACACCGATAGGGGAGATATGAAAGGCAGGGACAGCTTAAAAGCTATGGTGAACTTTGTACGAAGCAATTTCAGGGATATGAAAATGGAGATTGTACATGAGGTGGCAGATGGTGATTACGTTTTCTCCTGGAATCGCTATACAGGTACCAGCGAAGGTTCTGAGGGGATGCCCAAGGGTCCTTATGATATGGAAGCAGTTGAAGTATTGAGGTTCCGAGATGGTAAGATTATGGAGCATTGGAGCTTTATGGATATGCAGGATATGATGAAGATGATGGGGCA
>JBHENB010000100.1:378-6593 GCA_046262255.1 Chitinophagaceae bacterium | reverse complement strand
ATTCATTCTAGTAAAACAACGAAATCAGAAGCAGTCAGTGCAGATATAGTGGCAGCAGATATTATAGCCAATGTAAAATTCACTGTCATACCACAACCTAATCCGAGCAGTGACTACTTTACATTAGTAATAACAAGCGAAAACAGTGAAGCTATTAATGTAAAAGTTTATGACATGCTGGGCAGAATAATAGAAAGTAAAAATAATATAGCTAGTAATGGAAAATTGAAAATCGGCGATAATTACAAAGCTGGAGCGTATATTGTAGAACTACAGCAAGGATCTGAAAAAGTTGTAATTAGACTGTTGAAAACGCTGAGATAAGCATATAGCACAAAGAAAGGTGGTATTTGTCAGTACCACCTTTAGATTTTATATACCTTGTGTTTGATAAAATACTGTTTATGGGCACATCAAAAAGGACTTTCTATATTTTTTTCCTGTTGGTGAGCAGTAACCTTTTTTCTCAAACAAGCATTAAAGAGGATACTGCTCTTGTAAATAAATTACTGCAAGAGAGTCAAACTACCCTCCAGGAAAATCCTGAAATGTCTATGCGCAAAGCCTTGCAGGCTAAGCAAATGGCTCAACGAGTTAGTTTTCCTATAGGTGAAGCATATGCACTAAAAAATCTCGGTCTCGTATATAAAATCCAAGGCAAGTATGTGGAAGCCCTTGATCACTATCAGCAATCATTACAAATTTTCAAAAATCAAAAAGATAAAATCGGGATTGCTAACCTATTAAATAATATAGGAAGTATACATGCTGAACAGGGTGATGATGCAAAAGCCTTGGAATATTGTTTACAATCATTGAAGATTGCAGAGCAAACAGGTGATAAGATGCGGATCATGTCAGCATTGATCAATGTGGGCAGTATCTATCATAATAAAAAAGATGATAAGGCCATAAATTATTTATTGCAGGCTCTGCCAATATGTGAAGAAATTGGAAATAAACATGCCTCTGGCATAATAGCCGCGAATATTGGTGAAATTTATGCCGACGCGGGTAATAATGATAAAGCAGTGGAATACTATAATAAGGCTCTTGCTGTGGACCCAAATGCTCTAAGTGCTGCTTATGCCTATAATGGAATAGGAAAGATATACCTGAAAAAGAAGAATTACGACATGGCGCTGAAAAATCATTTTAAAGCGTTAGCCATTTGTGAAAAGCTTGATGAAAAATTAGATAAAATGCGTACGCTGAAAGGTATTGCAAATACTTATGTTGCCCAGAATGATTATAAAGCAGCAATCGGCTATTACCTGAAGGCAAAGACATTAGGAGAGGATTTAAAAGCAAATGTGGAGCTAAAGGATCTTTATCAGGATATGTCTTTAGCATCTACAAAAGTAGCAGATTACCCTAACGCGTTACTTTATAAAACAAAATATGCAGATATTAAAGACACACTTTATAAAGATGAAACAATAAAAAAAATAGGAAGACTTCAGTTTGATTTTGACCTCTACAAAAAAGATGAGGAAAATAATTTACTAACCAAAGAAAAGGCATTGACAGAAGCCGAATTAAAAAGAGAAATGTTAGCTAGAAATGCATTGATTGGTGGGTTGGGTTTAGTATTGCTGATTGCATTATTGATTTTCAGAAATTATCGAATCAAGGCTAAAACAAACAAGATACTTGACAGGCAGAAAGCTCAAATTGAAACTTTATTACTGAATATTTTACCATCAGAAGTTGCAACAGAATTACAAACAACCGGCAGTTCTGCTCCACGTCATTACGATTCAGTGTCAGTGTTGTTTACCGACTTCAAAGGATTTACATCAATTGCAGATAAAATGTCGCCGCAGCAACTTGTGGAAGAACTAAGCAATTGTTTTGTTGCATTCGATAACATAATAGATAAATACAAGCTGGAGAAGATTAAAACCATTGGAGACTCTTATATGTGTGCAGGAGGTATTCCAACACCTGACAATGAACATCAATACAATATTATTAAAGCCGGGCTTGAAATTCAGGAATACATACAGTTGAACAATGCCAAGCGCATAGAAACAGGCCTTGAACCGTGGGAAGTTAGAATTGGGGCACACATTGGCCCTGTAGTGGCAGGCGTGGTGGGAAAGAGAAAATATGCATATGATATTTGGGGCAGAACAGTAAACATTGCCAGCAGAATGGAAAGCAATGGTGAGGTCGGACAGGTAAACATTTCAGCTCCACTTCATGCAATTATAAAAGATAGATATCATTGTATCCATCGCGGAAAAATTAACGCAAAGAATGTAGGTGATATTGATATGTATTTTGTAGTAGGTGCTAATAAAACAGGAACTGCTGGCGATTCCGGCGAAGCCATACAACCTTTAAGCATGGCTATTTGATTCTGAAAAATTGTTACGGACCCGTGTTTATGTAGCACAAACACGTGAAAGGAGGTACCTTACCTGTGAAGCTGGACAATATTTTATTTGCCTCAGTCAATTTTACTGGTTTTCACTTCAGGAGCGGTTCTCAATTTAATAAATTAGAAAGGAATCCCAAAAAACCAAAAAGCCAGTATAAGGTCATCAAAGTTTCTGAATAAGAAATCCCTTTCCATTCGTATGATTTTACGATCCTGCTCTTCTAATGACGTGGGATCTTTTTTGTTTAATACTCGGTTTAGATTCTCTCACCTTTAATGATTGCCTGGAAGCGGCAACACTTGCAGATATTGATGACGTTTAAGTTCCTGTTTTAGATATTAACCATCTTATTGCAAATAAAAAAGCAGTTAACCGCCCAAAAGATCAACTGGATGTTATTTACCTGAAAAAAATAAAAAAGCTTCTTGATGAAGAGGGTGGGTAGCTTACATTTAAAATCAAATTCTCAATATCAATTCCCGCTCTACCCTTATCTTTGCGCCAAATTTCGGAAATAGTATGTTGCCCGGACGTGTAAAAAGCTTAGTGGTAGCGGTTTTCAGCCTTTCTTGCATGTGCTTTTGTTCAAAAGGCTTTGCTCAAAAAAATCAGCATGAAACAAAGCATGAAGAAGCTGTGCATAAAGAGGGGGTGGAAAAAGAAGGCAAGAACAAATTCGATGCAAACGAGGTCATTTTCGGGCACATTATGGATGCCCACGAGTTTCACTTTTTCTCTTACAAAGACAAAAGTGGCAAAGAGCATCACGCCACTATTACTCTTCCTGTAATCCTTTACTCTCCTCAAAAAGGCTTTTCTGTTTTCAATTCTTCTAAATTTGAGCACGGCCACAAAACAGTGGATGGTTATAAATTGGTGGGGAATAAAATTGTTCCGGTGGATTCCGGTATAAAGGTTTATGATTTTTCACTTTCGCGGAATGTTGTGCAAATGTTTATTGCTTTAGGCCTGCTTGTTTGGATCATGTTAAGCGTGGCAAGACGTTATCGGACAGGCACAGGAATTACATCTGCTCCAAAGGGCATGCAAAATTTAATTGAGCCTATTATCACTTTTGTAAGAGATGAAGTTGCAAAACCCAATCTTGGCCCCAGGTATCATAAATATTTTCCTTACTTACTTACTGTTTTCTTTTTCATCCTCATCAATAACCTTGTAGGACTGATTCCCGGCACTGCTAACGTAACCGGAAATATAGCTTTTACTATGGTGCTGGCGGTAATTTCATTTACCATTATCTTATTCAGCAGCAACAAACATTACTGGGCGCATATTATTAATCCGCCGGTTCCATTATTTGTAAAACCTATCTTAATACCTGTTGAAATACTTGGCATATTTACCAAACCGTTTGCATTAATGATCCGGCTTTTTGCAAACATGCTTGCCGGGCATATTATTATTATTTGTTTGATATCATTGATATTTATTTTTGCGGCATTAAATAAAGCAATTGGCTGGGGCTTTACTCCTGTTTCTATAGCGTTTGTAGTATTTATTTATTTTATTGAATTGCTTGTGGCATTTTTACAGGCTTATATATTTACCAACCTGACCGCAGTGTTTATTGGTCAGGCATTTGAAGGCAGCCACGACGATGTGGATCATCATGAAGATCCCGTTATTGTTTAAATCATTTTTATAATTATAAAACGAGTATCATGGATTTATTGTTTATTTTGTTAAGCGACGTAGCATGGGCAAATGCGGGAGGCGCTATTGGGGCCGGACTTGGAGCAGTGGGTGCAGGGATCGGCATTGGTCAAATTGGTAAGGGTGCATTGGAGGCCATTGCACGTCAGCCGGAAGCAACAAACGACATTAGGGCAAATATGATTCTTACAGCGGCTCTGGTTGAAGGGGTAGCCCTTTTTGCGGTTATTGTAGGTATCCTTGCAATGTTCGTGTAAAGCCCTGAGCCTGACGAAGGGCCCTGTAACTAAGCAGGACTTTGTTACCAGGGTATTTGTTCTTTATTTTAAAAGTATTTTTTGTGTAACCAGCCAGATGCTACTATTTGAACGCCGGTTGCGGTGCACTCTTGTACTTTCTGTTTTTTATTTATCAATAATCCTTCCTCTAACTGGGCTGTAATCCACTGTTAGTAGAGGGGAAGAAAACTCTCCGCCGCGGGCGGAGTGGGGGGCACTATGCAACTTCTTACACCGGAATTTGGATTGATTTTTTGGACGTTACTGGCTTTTGTAATTGTACTATTCATTTTGAAAAAGTATGCATGGAAGCCTATTTTGGCTTCGTTGAACCAGCGTGAAAAAGGAATTGCAGAATCACTTGCAACTGCCGAAAAAGTTAGGGCCGAAATGGCTCAGCTCAAAAGCGAAAATGAAGAATTGCTTGTAAAAGCCCGTGAAGAAAGAGGAGTAATGTTAAAGGAAGCAAGAGAAACAAAGGAAAGAATTATAAACGAAGCCAAAGAGCAAGCTAAAGTTGAAGCCAATAAAATTATTACCGAATCACGACAAGCTATCGAAAATCAAAAAATGGCTGCCATCATTGACGTAAAGAACCAGGTTGGTAAAATGGTTATAGAAATCTCCGAAAAAGTGCTTCGCAAAGAATTAAATAATCAGGAAGCTCAGGAGCAGCATATAAAAGATTTAGTAGAAGAGGTAAAGTTAAATTAAGGCCCCCTTTAACCCCAATGGGGAAAGAAGAAAATATTTACAGATGATATTTATATTCCATACAAAAGAATTTTTAAAGTCCCTCCGTTGGAGGCCCGCCCGGCTGACTTGGTCGTATGGGGATTTAGGGAGGCTGTATGCGTAACCCACGTTTAGCAACCCGGTATGCAAAGTCACTTTTAGACCTTGCCCTTGAAAGGGGCGAGCTGGAATCTGCCTACCAGGACATGCTCACGCTGCAACAAATATGTAAAGGCAATCCTGATTTTGTAAAAATGATCAGCAGTCCTGTTATTGCTCCCGACAAAAAAATAAAAATTGTGGAGGCCATCACTGCGGGAAAAGTAAATGAACTAACCTGGGGATTTATCCGCCTGCTGATTACAAAAACAAGAGAAGCCAATCTTGCTGAAATTGTTGATGCATTTATTACGCAATACAAGCAGCATAAAAATATTTATACAGTTAAGCTAACAACAGCTACGCCGGTTAATGATGATGTAAAGAATAGAATTGTAGAGCAGGTAAAAGCAACCAGTGATATGCAAAATATAGAGCTTGAAACTAAAGTAAATGAAAATATTATTGGTGGGTTCGTGTTACAGGCAGGCGATAAGTTAGTAGATGCAAGCATTTCTTATGATCTGAAAGAAATTGCAAATCAATTTGAGAACAATGATTTTATTTATAAAGTGAGGTAAGGCCCCCCTGCCCCCTGGTGGGGGAACTTAGATCGAACAACATTAGCTTTATTCAGCAGTGAGATAAAAGTGGTATCAAAATAAAAAAACAAAAACTTCCCTTTAGGGAATTGGGGGTAATATGATACAAATAAAACCGGATGAGATTAGCGCAATATTACGCCAACAGCTGAGCAATTTTAACGCCAGCGCCGATCTGGAGGAAGTAGGAACAGTATTGCAAATGGGCGATGGTATTGCCCGTGTTTACGGCCTTGGTAATGTTGGTGCAGGTGAACTGGTAGAATTTGAGAATGGGGTAAGGGGAATTGCATTGAACCTTGAAGAAGATAATGTAGGCGTGGTGTTTATGGGTGATATGGGTGATATGCAGGAAGGTGCCCAGGTAAAGCGTACCGGCAAGATTGCTTCCATAAGAGTAGGTGAAGGTATGGTTGGGCGAGTGGTAAATACTTTAGGCG
>JBHENB010000100.1:0-297 GCA_046262255.1 Chitinophagaceae bacterium | reverse complement strand
AACGTAAAGCTCCGGGAGTGATATATCGTGAGCCGGTAAAAGAACCGCTGCAAACTGGCATTAAAGCTATTGATGCAATGATACCGATTGGTCGTGGTCAGCGTGAATTGGTAATTGGCGACAGGCAAACCGGTAAATCTGCCATTGTACTGGATACTATTATTAATCAACGAGAATTTTTTGACGCCGGCAAACCTGTATATTGTATTTATGTTGCTATTGGTCAAAAAGCATCCACCATTGCTCAGGTAATGAAAACTTTAAGTGATGCAGGTGCAATGGAGTATACTGTTATCG
>JBHENB010000099.1:6415-6729 GCA_046262255.1 Chitinophagaceae bacterium | reverse complement strand
GCTTTGAACTCCGCCAGGACGTTCGCCCGTATAAAACATTGGCTGTTAAGGGTAAAGTGTTTGATAAAAAAACAAACACAGGCATTCCTTCTGCTGTTGAATTAATTGACCTCGCTTCCAAAAAATCAGTATCACGGGTGCAAACAGATGAAAAGGGGAATTATCTTATCACTTTACCAGTTGGGAAAGATTACGCTTTCAATGTAAATCGCAGGGGTTATTTATTTTATTCTGATAACTTTTTAATGCGTGATAAATCGCCTGACTCTACTTATATAATGAATATTCCACTGCAACCAATTGAAGTAAATGCA
>JBHENB010000099.1:0-6405 GCA_046262255.1 Chitinophagaceae bacterium | reverse complement strand
CAGCAGTAGTCTTGAAAAATATTTTCTTCGATTTTAATAAATATGCTTTAAGATCAGAATCGCAGGTAGAGTTAGATAAAGTTGTTCAATTGCTAAACGATAATCCTACGGTTAGAATACAAATTGAAGGACACACAGACAATATTGGCACTGCGGTAGAAAATCTGAAATTGTCGGAGAACCGTGCAAAAGCAGTGGTTAATTATCTTATAGGGAAAGGCATCAATGCTAAAAGATTAGCACATAAGGGTTTTGGCGCTACTGTACCCGTTTCTAATAATAAAACCGAAGAAGGAAGAGCACAGAATAGAAGGACTGAACTGAAAGTTGTTGGAAAGTAAAGTAAATTTGAATATGAAACTGACAATTTCAATATCAAAAGGTGAAGAATACTTCATCGGTACAATTAAGGAAATACCAGGTGTAATAACTCAGGGAGTTACCATTGAAGAAACAAAAGAAAATGTTCTTGATGCATTAAAAATGTATTTAGAAGCAATGGAATCAGAAACTGAATTGGAGAATGTAGTAATGGAAGAAGATTTAGCAATCAGCTATGTCAGTTAAAAGAAATGAATTCATTAAACACCTTGCAGCGCATAATTGCAGTTTGTTCCGGCACGGAAGTAAGCATGATGTCTATGAAAATAAGTTGACGAAGAAAAAAACCTCTGTCCCTCGGCATCCCACTCTTGACAAATATACTTGCAGGCTGATTTGTAAGCAATTAGACATCCAAAAAATATAATTGCTCATGAATTCGGAACTGCTTTACCAACTTGCTTTAACTCTCGTATCCAACATCGGCGATGTGCATGCAAAAATATTAGTGCAGCAATTTGGAGATGCGCAATCAATCTTTAAGGCAAAGCAACCTTCATTAGATAAAATTGAAGGCATTGGTTCCATACGAGCAAGATCTATAAAGCAGTTCAATGATTTTACCAGGGTCGAAAAAGAAATCGAATTCATTGAAAAGTATAAGATTCAACCATTATTCTTAACTGATAAACATTATCCGCAGCGGCTACTAAACTGTTACGATTCGCCTACCCTGCTTTATTATAAAGGAACTGCTGATTTGAACTCTTCTAAAATCGTTGCTATTGTTGGCACGAGGAGCAATACTGAATATGGGAAAAACTTCACCGAAAAACTGGTGCATGGTTTAGCTGAACAAAACGTTTTAATAATAAGCGGACTTGCATTTGGAATTGATGCTATTGCGCATAAAGCTGCATTGAAAAATAATTTGAAAACTGTCGGTGTAGTGGGCCACGGATTAGATACTATTTATCCATCCTCACATACAGGTCTTGCAAAAGAAATGATAAAGAAAGATGGTGGAGTATTAAGTGAATTTATGACTGGCACAAAACCCGATAAGCATAATTTTCCTTTACGCAACAGAATTGTTGCTGGCCTTAGCGATGCAACAGTAGTAGTAGAAACAACCATCAAAGGCGGCAGTATGATAACCGGTAATTTAGCCAATGCCTATAATCGTGATGTATTTACTGTGCCCGGCAGAACCATTGATAACAAAAGCAGTGGCTGCAATCATCTGGTAAAGCACAACAAAGCCATCTTGTTAACGGATGCTGATGAACTGATTGATGTTATGGGCTGGACTGAAAAGAAAAAAATTTCTCCAAAAAAACAAAAAGAAATTTTTATCGAATTATCTGCTGAAGAAAAAATAATTATAAAAATTTTGCAGGAGAAAGAAGCTGTACCTATTGATGAAATAAATTTAAGCAGCGGACTCAGCAGCAGTTCCGTTGCAGCAGCAATATTGAATTTAGAGTTACAAAGCATAGTTTCTTCTTTACCCGGGAAGATGTATAAGTTACTGTAAAAAACTACAGTCGTCTTCCAAATCTTACTCCTATTGTACCATGGAAACGAGTTAGAGAACAGTCACAGTTCCATGCAGACTCAAAACCCGATTTAATTCTAATGCGAAATGGCCCTCTTCTTTCAACTGCAGTAATATTCTTTGCATTATAATTTGTTGAAACAACCCGAAAACCTATTCCAATAAAAAAGTCAACCAAATATCTCTTTCCCAAATTATATTCTGCACCAACTTTAAACAAATAGAAAAACACAGGAGATTTGACAACGGCAGAAGTATAGTAATAGGCAGTATCCGCTGGCATTTTCTTCACAAAGTTCCCTGAATCGCTATCTATAAGATTTCGGAAGATATGCCCGAATTGATTTGACAAATACAGAACTGAGGTTTTTGATTTGGATGGCTTGAGTTTTACTTCACTGGCTATTTTAAAAATTCTTGCTTTTTCAAACTTTTTATTTGATGAAGGAATAATAGAATACCCTATTTCTGTTAAACTTATAATCTGATCTCTTAAATAAATCTGGAATCCTGGTTGTAGTCCAACCGCTGAAGGAGATAATATTGTTGGCGTTAAAGTAATAGCATATTGCTGTTGCTGGGAAAAACTCAAATTGAATCGCAGGATTAACAAAAAGGAAAATAATATTCTAATATTCATACTGTGAATTTATCTCAACTCCGTGATTCTCCATTCTCAATTGTAAATTCTCCATTCCTCCCCCATATCTTTGCACATGGCTGCAATCAATAACTCTCTTTCCCAAAAAATTTCTGCCGAAGGTTTAACGTTTGATGATGTTTTGTTGGTTCCGGCATACTCCGAAGTGCTGCCGCGTGATGTTGACCTCAAAACAAAACTCACTAAAGACATTGCGCTAAATATTCCAATGGTTTCTGCTGCCATGGATACTGTTACGGAAGCTTCCCTGGCAATTGCATTAGCACGGGAAGGCGGTATTGGCATTTTGCACAAAAACATGCCTGTTGATAAGCAGGCTGAACAAGTGAGAAAAGTAAAGCGCAGCGAAAGCGGGATGATCATCGATCCCATTACTTTACAACACGATGCTACTATTGGAGACGCACTACGCCTGATGCGTGAAAATAAAATCGGGGGTATTCCTATCGTTGATAAGGATGGAATACTTACAGGCATACTAACAAATCGGGATCTTCGCTTTGAGGAAGACGTAAAGAGAAAGGTTAGTGAGGTAATGACAAAAGAAAACCTGATTACTGCACCGGAGGGAACAGATCTTAAAAAAGCAGAAGCAATTCTCCGGCAAACAAAAATTGAGAAATTGCCTGTTGTAAATAGCTCTGGAAAATTAATAGGTTTAATCACGTATAGAGACATCCTGCAATTATACAGTTACCCTAATGCTGTAAAGGATTCCTTTGGTCGTTTATTGGTTGGCGCAGCAGTGGGAATAACAAATGATTTGTTGGATCGGGTAGCAGCATTACAACAGGTAGGTGTAGATGTAATTTGTCTGGATAGTGCTCATGGACATTCAAAAGGAATTATAGATGCTCTGAAAAATATAAAAAGAAAGTTTAGGGAATTGAATGTTATTGCAGGTAACGTTGGTACTGCAGAAGGTGCACGTACATTGATGGATGCAGGTGCAGATGCAATAAAAGTTGGTATTGGCCCCGGCTCTATTTGTACTACAAGAATTGTTGCCGGTGCAGGCATACCGCAACTTTCAGCCATTATGGAGGTACATACTGCGGTGAAAGAAAAAGGTGTACCATTAATTGCCGATGGGGGCATCCGTTATACCGGTGATATGGTAAAAGCATTAGCTGCTGGTGCTGATTGTGTAATGATAGGAAGCATTTTTGCCGGCACGGAAGAAAGTCCCGGTGAAACTATTATTTACGAAGGAAGAAAGTTTAAGGAATATCGCGGAATGGGTTCCTTGGGTGCCATGTCCACAGGGAGCAGCGACCGATATTTTCAGGACGTGGAAGAAGATGCAAAAAAGTATGTACCGGAAGGCATTGAAGGAAGAGTTGCTTATAAAGGATTTCTAAAAGAAATTACTTACCAGTTTATCGGAGGCTTGCGGGCAGGAATGGGTTATTGCGGCGCTAAGAATATTGCCGAATTGCAGAAAGCCGCTTTTGTAAAAATCACCAGTGCTGGTATGCGGGAAAGCCACGCACATGATGTGGAAATAACAAGAGAGTCTCCTAATTACAGCAGAAAATAATCAATACCAGTATCAGGAAAAACTATTCTTCATTACAGGCTGTTAGCCTGCTACATTCTACTCTGCTATCTTTGAAAAAAGTCTGTATGTTAAGAGTTGGCGTATTTGGTACTGGGCACCTTGGCAAATTTCATTTAAACAACTGGAAGGAAATTGAGGATGTAAAGCTTGCAGGCTTTTTTGATCCTGACGATAATGTTGCAGAGGTAGTAAAAAAAACATATGAATTAGAACGATTTACAGATGAAGACGCTTTAATAAGAGCTTGTGATATTGTAGATGTTGTGGCGCCTACCAATGTACACTTTGCTATTTGTGAAAAAGCTATCAAGCGGGGCAAGCATGTGTTTGTAGAAAAGCCTATGGCTAACACCATGAAGGAAGCCTTCAAATTGGTAAAGCTTGTACAAGAGTCTAACGTAAAGTTACAGGTAGGTCATGTGGAACGATTTAACCCTGCTTTTCTTGCTGTTAAAGATTTAGATTTAAATCCAATGTTTATTGAAGTGCACCGGCTTGCGCAATTTGATCCAAGAGGAACGGAAGTAAGTGTAATACTGGACTTAATGATACATGACATTGATATCGTGTTAAGTCTTGTAAAAAGCGATGTAAAGAATATTGCAGCAAGCGGTGTTGCGGTTATTACAGATACGCCTGATATAGCAAATGTGCGTATAGAGTTTAACAATGGTTGCGTTGCAAATCTTACATCCAGCCGCATATCCATGAAGAAAATGCGCAAAATGCGATTGTTTCAAAAAGATGCTTATACAGCCATTGATTTCTTAAACAAAAAAACAGAGGTAATCAGGCTGAAAGAATCTGAAGATGAAAATGCATTTGTGTTTGATATAGATACGCCGCATGGTACACGGACTATTGCAATTGTAAACCCACACATTCCGGAAGTAAATGCTATAAAAATAGAACTTCAGGAGTTTGTGAAGGCTATAAAAAATAATACGCCCCCTGTAGTGAATGAAATTGATGGGTTAAAAGCCATGGAAGTTGCACACCATATCTTACAAAAGATCAATACTAACCTTATTACTTCCTGATCATCATGCTTCAAAAAAAATATATTCATCCTGCCTGGTATGCATTGTGCGATTATGTTTCTGCTGCATTAGCGTGGGCGGTATTTTATTTTATACGGATAGAACTATTGCAGGAGCAGCAATCAAATTATGAGTTAAGCTATTTATTCTGGCTGGAGATTCTACTTATTCCTTTGGGTTGGCTGATGCTTTTTTTATTAGTTGGCAGTTATTATTCAATTTACAAAAAGTCTCGGCTTAACGAGTTTACAAAAACAATCATTTGTTGTATTATCGGATCTGTTGTACTGTTTTTTTTAATCGTTTTAAATGATGTCAGCAATTCATACAGTTACTACTACAGTTCTTTTCTGCTGCTTTTTGTAATACATGCAGTAATAATTTTTTTATCACGGATGTTTATTTTGAATGCCGCAAAAAAACAATTGTTAAATGGCGTCATTCGCTTTTATGCAGCTATAGTTGGCAACAAAGAAAGTGCTCTACGCATTCAACGGGAAACTGAAAAAAAGTTAAGAAATGATGGTTATCATATAGCCGGTTTCATCCCGTTAAATTCATCCGAAACAAATGTGAAGCAGTTACCAAAGCTTGGTAATATTGATGAGTTGGAATCGGTGATTGACAGGGCTAAAATCAAAACAGTTATTCTTGCTATTGATAAGTCTGAACAACAAACAATCGGCCAAATAATCAATCGCTTGAACGAAAAGGATGTAGATCTTAAAATTCAGCCAAACACGTTGGATATTCTTGCAGGCTCGGTAAAAACCAGCAATGTTTTAGGAGCTGTTCTTATTGACCTGAAAACTAATCTGATGCCTGAGTGGCAACAAAATATAAAAAGATTGGTAGATATTGTCGTGTCCTTTTCAGCCTCTGTGTTGTTGTTCCCTTTGATGTTGTTGATTTCATTGCGTGTACGGTTATCATCCAGGGGACCCATAATATACCGGCAGGAGCGTATTGGTTTTAAGGGCAAGCCATTTTGGATGTATAAGTTCCGGTCAATGCACATGGGTGCAGAAGAAAGCGGTCCTGCGCTTTCCTCAGAAAATGATGAACGCATTACTAAATGGGGAAAGACTATGCGTAAATGGAGACTGGACGAATTACCCCAACTGTGGAACATTTTAAAGGGAGAAATGAGCCTTGTTGGTCCAAGGCCTGAACGAAAGTTTTACATTGACCAGATTGTAGCGCAATTTCCCTATTATAAGTACTTACTTAAAGTTAAGCCTGGACTAACATCGTGGGGTATGGT
>JBHENB010000098.1:503-6785 GCA_046262255.1 Chitinophagaceae bacterium | reverse complement strand
GCCAGGCAGTTAATACAGTTAATTGATTCAGAAAGCAACAGATTACAGCTTGCCAAATCATCTTACCGCAGCATTACAGATCCTAACAATTTTACTCAATTGTACGATCTGTTGAATAGCCAGTCAAGCAGAAACGAACTTGCAGCATACGTAACTTCTTATAATTCTAATAGTGGTGGTTATACTACTCCCCAAAATACAAACCAGTACAGAACGCCAAAGTCAGATGCCAGCTTTGATATTTTATACAGGGATATTCAAAATCAATGGCAATCAGGCGCTAAAATGACAACGATTTCTAATGCCTTTTCTAATACCAATAATTATTTTACAACATCCCAGGCCAGGCAGTTAATACAGTTAATTGATTCAGAAAGCAACAGATTACAGCTTGCCAAATCATCTTACCGCAGCATTACCGATTCCAACAATTTCACTCAGTTATATGACCTGTTGAACAGCCAGTCAAGCAGGAATGAATTAGCAGCATATGTAAATAATTATAATCTAAATTCGTCTGGTAATTACGGTGGTAATAGTCAGTCCAGAACGCCGATGTCAGATGCAAACTTTACTGCATTATACCAGAATATTCAAAATCAATGGTTCCCGGGCGCAAAAATGGATCTTCTGACCAGTACTTTTAGTAACAGTAATAATTATTTCACCACTTACCAGGCCAGGCAATTAATTGCATTGACGAGTAATGAAACCAACAGGTTACAATTATCAAAATCAGCTTACCGTAATATCACTGACCCAGCTAATTTTTCACAGTTATACGATCTTTTCATTATTCAGGCAAACAGAGATGAATTAGCCGCTTATGTAAGAGATTTCAGGTATTAAAATCTTTTAGCAATTCTTATAAAAAGGAAAGGCGAACATTGCTGTTCGCCTTCTTTGTTTCAGTTACGGGTTTTACCCGGCTTCTGAGAACTATTTTAATCTAACCCAAAATTTTAAAGGAAAGGCAAACATTGCTGTCTGCCTTCTTTGTTTCAGTTACCAGTTTTACCCGGTTCCTGAAAACTACTTATGAAAAGACCTTTGTTTGTTTTACTTTCTGCAATAAAAGTACTATTCAAAATACACCAAAACCAAATTTGGTTTTATACCTATTATACACACCCTTATCCCCACATAAAGTTACTTTTGTCACATGTTTTTTGATGTTATTACCGTATTGCCAGAGTTGTTGGAAAGCCCTTTTTCTCATTCCCTATTACAAAGGGCACAGGCAAAAGGATTATTACAGGTACAGTTGCATGATCTTCGCCGGTGGGCAGTAAATGAATATGGACAGGTGGATGATTATCAATATGGTGGAGGCGCAGGTATGGTAATGATGTGCGAGCCTCTGGCAAAAGCAATTGAACACCTTCAAAAAGAAAAAACATTTGATGAGATAATTTACCTCACTCCCGATGGTGAAACCCTTAATCAAAAAACAGCCAACCAGCTTTCTTTAAAAAAAAATTTATTGCTGATCTGCGGTCATTACAAAGGAATAGACCAGCGTATCCGCGATCATTATGTAACAAAAGAAATATCTATCGGCGATTATGTTTTAAGTGGTGGGGAACTGGCTGCTGCAGTTTTGGTGGATGCAGTTGGAAGATTACTTCCCGGCGTATTGAATGATGAAACATCAGCTTTAACGGACTCTTTCCAGGATAACTTATTAGCTCCCCCGGTTTATACTCGTCCTGCTGATTTTAAAGGCTGGAAAGTACCGGAAATTTTAATGAGCGGAGATCAAAAAAAAATTGACGAATGGCGGTATGAGCAGGCAATTAAAAGAACGCAGGAACGCAGGCGTGATTTGTTGCCTGAGGATTTTGAATCAGAATAAAGCAGATGTGAATATCTGATGGAACTCTAAACCGGGCTTTTTATTACCGGAAGCGCTTTCTGCCTTATCAATTCATTGAACGCCGGAATATCTTTTTCTTTAATTGTTTTCAGCCTGGTTAACTCTCTGTCTATTTGCGACGCAAGATCAGCATACACCTGCTTTACCTGCTGGCTTGGTGCAAAATTTCCGCTGTTGGCTGCATCAAATACGCCGGACAATTTATCATTTAACTTAATAGGGTAATTCAATACGTCCTGCCCGCTCTTTGCTTTTGTCTGGTATAAAGTTTCTTCAATTGCCGTCAATTTTTTATTAATGCTGTCTGCCGCTGTTTTTAATTCTTTCGGAATATCTTTTCCCTGCCTGGCTGTAAAATCATTTATCTGTGTACGCAATGCCCGTATGTCTTTAATAGCTTTTTGTGTTTCATTAAATTTGTTCATCACCGTTTGCAGAAAAACAAATTGCTGTTCATACTCCTGCTGCGTTGTTTTATAATTAGGATCTGCTTTAACGGTAAATGGCACTTCAGCAGAATCTTTAACTACTTTAAATCTTGCAAAATAATTGCCTGGCGGCGCAACAATACCGCCAGGATTTCCATTCCATAAGATCATTCCTTCAATTCTCTCTGCCTCGGGATATAATAAATTCCACACAAACTGGTTCATGCTTTTGTTGACATCTATTTTAGCATTGTTTTCTTTTGCATCGGTTGTAAAAGTTTTTACCAGCTTATGGTCTTTATCGTAAATGGTAACAGATGCCTTTACGGAGTCCGGAACATCTTTTACATAATAATTAAAAACTACACCACCCGGGGGATTAGCGCCTGCATTGCGTGGTATACCAAATGACATGGAGAAGGGATTCAACTGCATCCGGTATGCGTCATTGACATTAAATACATGCAAAATTTTATTTGCAATGGTCGAATTTAATTGCTGCAATACACTTAGATCATCTAAAACATAAAAAGAACGGCCTTGCGTAGCAACAACCAGGTCATTTTCTTTAATAGCTAAATCAGTAATTGGCACTTCAGGAAGATTTAGTTGAAATCGCTTCCAGGTAGCACCATCATCAAAAGAAACATACATACCGTATTCAGTACCGGCATACAATAAACCCGGCCGCTTCTTATCGGCACGCATCACCCTTGTGAAATGCATTTTATCAATACCATTGGTAATTTTCTCCCACGTTTTTCCATAATCTTCTGTTTTATAGATGTATGGTGCAAAATCATCACTCTTATATCTTGTGCCAACAAAATAAGCTGTACCTTTTTTAAAAGGATCAGCTTCCACGCTATTCCACATCATCCATTTAGGTGTACTCTTTGGTGTTACATTATCCCAGCTTTTACCTCCATCTCTGCTTATATGTATTAGGCCATCGTCACTGCCCGTCCACAACAAATCTTTTTCATATGGAGATTCCATAGCTGTAAAAATGGTGCTGTAATATTCCACAGAAGTGTTGTCTTTTGTAATTACACCCCCACTCGGGCCTTGCTTGCTTTTATCATTTGTCGTAAGGTCAGGTGAGATCTGCTCCCAGCTTGCACCTTCGTTTTCTGTTACAAATAGTGCATTGCCTGCAGTGTATAGCCGTTTTGGATTATGTGGAGAAAAGAATATTGGAAAGTTCCATTGAAAACGATACTTCAATACATCTGCGCCGGCACCCATCGGGTTATCCGGCCACACAGAAATAGCACGGTTCTCTCCTGTTTTATGGTCTAACCTGGAGAGATAGCCACCATAATTACCGCCGTAAACAATATCTGGGTTGGATGGATCCGCAACTACATATCCGCTTTCACTACCTGCTGTTGGTTCCCAATCACGATCGGTAATGGCAGGTCCTGCTGTTCTGCTTTTTATTCTAATGGTACTGTTATCCTGCTGTGCACCAAGTATTCTATATGGAAAAGAATTGTCGGTTGATACACGATAGATTTGGGCAGTTGGTTGATTCATATAAGTGCTCCAATTCTCTCCACCATCAAAGGAAACCTGAGCACCGCCATCATCTGCTACAATCATTCTGGTTGCATCTTCGGGGTCAATCCACAGGTCGTGATGATCGCCATGGGGTGTTCGAATTGCCTGGAACGTTTTTCCACCGTCGCGGCTGCGCATAAATCCTACATTCGGGGCATACACAACATTTTCATTTTTTGGATCAACAAAAACTTTTGTATAATACCATGCCCTCTGACGAATATTATTGTCATTACTTGTTAATGTCCACGTTTCGCCACCATCAGTACTTGCAAACAGCCCACCATTTGCATTTTCAAGAATAGCATACACTTTATCGGGGTTTGAGGCAGCAACAGCTACTCCCACTATTCCCCATACACCTTTTGGTAATCCTTTTTTTGCAGAAATATTTATCCATGTTTCACCACCATCGGTGCTCTTCCAAAGACCACTGCCTTCACCACCACTTTCTAATGAAAACGGTGTACGAATCACCCGCCATGTACCTGCATAAAATACGGATGAATTTCCTGGCTCCATTACAAGATCACTGGCGCCAGTTTGGTTATTTACATATAAAACTCGTTTCCAATTCTTTCCGCCATCTGTTGTTTTATACACACCACGAATTTCATTAGGCCCAAAAAGATGCCCCATCACTGCCGCCCAAACAATGTCGGGATTACGTGGATGAATTACGATACGAATAATGTGCCGCCCATCTCTTAAACCAACATTCTTCCACGTTCTTCCTGCATCATCGCTTCGCCACATGCCATTCAATCCTTCACTTACATTTCCCCGCATGGTGTTCTCACCTTCGCCAACATAAATTACATTTTCATCAGAGGGAGCAACAGCCACAGCACCGATTGTGCTACCGAAAAATTTATCAGAAATATTTTTCCAGTTGCTGCCCGCATCTGTTGTTTTCCAAACGCCACCTCCTGTAGCGCCAAAATAAAAGGTATTGCGGTTCTTATAACTACCTGCTACTGCTGCACTGCGTCCGCCACGAAATGGACCCACCAATCTGTACTTGAGCTTTGAAAAGAAAACAGCATCATTACCTTCAGATGCAGTACCTGCATTCTTTTTTTGAGCAAAAGTTATGAGGGAAAAACAAACGGTAATAAGAAGAAATATTCTTTGCATAGAAGATGTGATTATAATTGAAATTTACAAAAGGATCACCAATTAAAGCTAATTATTATGTCTTTTTCAGTAACCGGAAATTTAGTAGATGTCAGGAATAAAAAAATCTATACTGCAGAAATAGTCATTGGAAATGGAAAAATTGTTTCAATAAAAGAACAGCCCGGCCCATCCCCGACCCTTCCCGGTTGGAAGGGCCACCAATCACACATAGGCCCGCTAAATGAAAAAAGTAATTATGATAATGACATTTCTTTAGGCGAGGGTGGCGTGTGGGACTCTCCCCCTTCGGGGGAGTTGGAGGGGGCCAGGCCTTTTATACTCCCCGGTTTTATAGACGCTCATGTACACATTGAAAGTTCTATGTTGATACCCTCTGAATTTGCAAGGCTTGCTGTTGTGCATGGAACAGTAGCAACGGTAAGTGATCCGCATGAAATAGCCAATGTGTGTGGAATGCAGGGCATTGATTTCATGATTGAGAACGCAAAAACAGTCCCATTCAAATTTTACTTTGGTGCACCCAGTTGTGTACCGGCCACGATATTTGAAACAGCCGGAGCAAGCATTGATGCAAATGATGTAAATGATCTAATGGCTCGTGATGACATAAAGTATCTAAGTGAGATGATGAATTTTCCAGGTGTGTTGAATGGTGACGAAGAGGTGATGAACAAAATTGCCGCTGCAAGAAAATATGGAAAGCCCGTTGACGGACATGCACCAGGACTTAAAGGTGAATCGGCAAGAAAATATATAGAGGCAGGTATGAGTACGGATCATGAGAGCTTTACAAAAGAAGAAGCATTGGATAAATTGAAGTACGGGATGAAGATCATCATCCGGGAAGGAAGTGCTGCAAAAAACTTTGAGGCGCTGATTGACCTGCTGCATGATTATCCTGATAAAATTATGTTTTGCAGTGATGATAAACATCCTGATAGTTTAGTGGAAGGCCATATTAATCAATTATGTGCAAGAGCAGTTGCAAAGGGCATTGATATTTTTAAAGTGCTGCGAGCAGCTTGTGAAAATCCTGTTGATCACTATAAGTTAGATGTAGGATTATTGAGAGAAGGAGATGCAGCCGATTTTATTGTGGTGAAGGATTTGGAAAACTTTGAAGTACTGCAAACGTATGTGAATGGAGAGTTGGTGGCGGAGAATGGAAAGAGCTTGATCGTGAAACGTGAGACGTCAAAAGGGGGACAGATTAATAATTTCAATTGCAGCAGAAAGAAACCGGACGATTTTCTATATCCTGCAACTACACAAACG
>JBHENB010000098.1:0-493 GCA_046262255.1 Chitinophagaceae bacterium | reverse complement strand
CGCCCTTATCAAATTTGGCTATAATAGAGGCGTTAGATGGGCAATTAATTACCAACAAAATTTTTGTTCCTCCAAAAATTCGGTTTGGCGCTGTTGAATCTGATATTGACAATGATATTCTTAAGATTGTTGTTGTAAATAGGTACAAAGAAGCTCCAGTAGCCAAAGCATTTGTCAAAAACTTTGGCATCAAGAAAGGCGCTATTGCTTCTTCGGTCGCACATGATAGCCATAATATTGTTGCGGTCGGATCTGATGATTATGCTATTGCTTCTGCAGTTAATCTCATCATTAATAATAGTGGTGGGATATCTGCAGTATCGGATTTTGGTGAACTTTGTGTGGCATTAGCTGTTGGAGGACTCATGAGTACAGAAGATGGTTATGCCGTAGCAAAAAAATATGCAGAAATCAGTAGAGTTGCAAAAGATTTAGGCTCTACATTGTCTGCACCGTTCATGACGTTATCTTTTATGGCGCTGCTGGTAATACC
>JBHENB010000097.1:940-6857 GCA_046262255.1 Chitinophagaceae bacterium | reverse complement strand
GTGGTGTAAAGCTGGCGATTCATCCCGATGATCCTCCGTATGATATTTTAGGGTTACCAAGGATCGTTTCTACACAAAAGGATTTTGATCATATCCTTACTAAAGTTCCGAATCCTGCTAACGGCGTATGTTTTTGTACCGGTTCGTTAGGTGCATCCCCAACCAATGATTTACCTGAGATGGCAAGATTTTTAGGAGATCGTATTCACTTCCTTCATCTGCGGAATGTTACAAAAGACGAGGAAGGCAATTTTTATGAAGCCGACCACCTGGATGGCGACGTAGATATGTATGCTGTTGTGAAAGAGTTTCTAGCCATTCAGCAATCGTCAAAAAAATCCATTCCATTTCGTCCGGATCATGGTCACCAAATGCTGGATGATTTGGAAAAAGTAACTAATCCCGGCTATTCAGCTATCGGCAGGCTAAGGGGTTTGGCGGAATTACGTGGTTTGGAAGAAGGTATTATTCGTTCCCTTATAATATTTAAAAGATGAAAAAATTTTTAGGCGAAGATTTCTTGCTTCACAGCAAAACGGCACAGCGGTTATACAATGAGTATGCGGCTCCAATGCCCATTATTGATTATCACAACCACCTGCCACCTGATCAGATAGCAGAGGATATTAAATTTAAAAACCTTACACAGGCCTGGTTGTATGGTGACCATTATAAATGGAGGGCTATGCGTATTAATGGTGTGAAGGAAAAATATTGCACTGGCAATGCCACTGACAAAGAAAAGTTTGATCAATGGGCTGCTACTGTTCCTTATACGCTTCGCAATCCTTTGTATCACTGGGCACACCTGGAACTAAAATGTTATTTTGATATAGATAAACTGCTTAGCCCCGCTACTGGTACAGACATTTACGAGGAATGTACTTTTCTTTTACAAACGCCAGATTATTCTGTCCGTAATCTTTTGAGAAAATTGCAGGTAAAAATATTGTGCACTACGGACGATCCAACAGATACTTTGGAGCATCATCAAAGGATAAAAAACGATGATTTTGAAGTACAGGTGTTGCCGGCATTCCGCCCGGATAAAGCCATGCAGGTAGCTGATCCTGTTATTTTCAATAAGTATGTTGGTAAATTGGAAGCAATTTCTGATATCTCTATAGATGATTATGAGGATTATTTAACTGCATTAAAAAAGCGACATGATTTTTTTGCCCAAGCTGGATGTTCGGTTTCAGATCAGGGCCTGGAGTATTTATGTGCCGAAGAATATACTGAAGCAGAGATAAGCAAATTGTTTAACCAACTGCGATTAGGGAAAAAAATAGCTCCCGAAGAAATTGCCAAATTTAAATCTGCAATGCTGGTAGTTTTTGCGGAATGGAACTGGGAAAAAGGCTGGGTGCAACAATATCATCTCGGACCCTTGCGAAATAATAACAGCCGCAAAAAACAACAATTGGGTGCTGATACCGGCTGGGACAGTATTGGAGATTTTCCGCAGGCACAAGTATTATCAAAATTCTTAGACCGCCTGGACAAAAACGACAAGCTTGCAAAAACAATTATTTATAATATTAATCCAGCCGATAATGAAGTGATGGCTACAATGACCGGAAACTTCAACGATGGTTCTGTGGCAGGAAAAATTCAATGGGGCTCAGCCTGGTGGTTTATGGATCAGAAGGACGGTATGGAAAAACAGCTTAATACACTTTCTAACATGGGTTTGCTAAGCCGCTTTATCGGCATGCTTACGGATTCAAGAAGCTTTCTTTCTTTTCCACGTCATGAATATTTCAGAAGAATATTGTGCAATATTATTGGTAGTGAAATAGAGAATGGAGAATTACCAGGAGACATTCCCTGGATTGGAAAAATGGTGCAAGACATATGTTTCAATAATGCAAAAAATTATTTTAACTGGCAGCATTTAGGTGAACGGGTACAGGCAAAAGAAAAAATAAGTAATAATTAGATGTTTAACTAACACTAATGGTTTTTTGTTTTGGCGAAATATTATTGCGAATGTCGCCTGTGCTTGGTCGCGGGTGGATACGTGATAATGTAATGCCGGTGAATATAGGCGGGGCAGAATTAAATGTGGCATCGGCGTTATCTAAATGGAACGTACCTGTGAAATATGGCTCCGCGTTACCTGATAATTATCTTTCGAAAGAGATCATTGAAGAAATACAGGAAAAAAATATTGATGCTTCAGCAATTCATTTATCAGGAAGCAGAATCGGCACTTATTACTTACCACAAGGTGCAGATTTAAGAAACACCGGTGTTATTTATGACCGTGCACATTCTTCATTTGCTGGATTAAAACCCGGTCTGATAAACTGGGATGAAGCACTGAATGGATGTAGATGGTTTCATTTCAGTGCAATTAACCCCGCACTGAATGAGGATGTGGCAGCTGTTTGTAAAGAAGCCCTGGAAGTTGCTACAGCAAAAGGCTTGACTATATCTGTCGATTTAAATTATAGGGCAAAGCTTTGGCAATATAATAAAAGGCCAATTGATATCATGCCCGACCTGGTGCAATATTGCCAGGTGATCATGGGTAATTTATGGGCAGTAGAAAGTTTATTAGGGATTGTATCACCACTTAAGCAAAGTGCTGACAAAACAAAAGATGAATTAATTCAGGCGACGGGTGAAAGTATGCTCCAATTGCACAAGCAATATCCAAATGCTACCAGCTTTGCATACACCTTTCGGCTCGAAAAAGAGTACTGGGCAATAATGCAGCACGGACCTGAAATGGTTATATCTCAGAAATTCGTGATAAGAGAAGCTATTGACACAGTAGGATCAGGTGATTGTTTTATGGCAGGTTTAATCTACGGGAATCTTTATAAGCTTCCGCCACAGGAAATAATTGACTTTGCAACAGCAGCAGCGTTCAGCAAATTATTTATAAAAGGTGATGCAACAACTGCATCAGTGGAAGAAATTAAGCATAGCTATTTGAATTATGCGTAAAAAGGAAAAAATTTTACAAGTTTTACTGGAGCAAAAGTTATTGCCACTTTATTATCACGAAAGTAAAGAAGTGAGCATTGAAATTTTGCAGGTCTTATATGATGCAGGCGTTCGTATTGTTGAATATACCGACAGAGGAGAAGCTGCTTTGAATAATTTTAAAGCCTTACGAAAAGTTGTTGATAAAAAATTGCCTGCACTGCAATTAGGAATTGGAACTATTAAATCAAAAAAGCAGGCAAAGAAATATATTGAAGCAGGGGCGGATTTTATAGTTTGCCCCATAGTTAATACAGAAGTAGCTGCACTTGCCTCTGGCGCTGGATTATTATGGATTCCAGGCTGTATGACACCTACAGAAATAGCGACAGCCGAAGAGGCCGGAGCTACATTGGTGAAAATATTCCCTGGTAATATTTTAGGCAGTGCATATATAAGTGCTATTATGAAATTATTCCCAGGTCTAAAGTTTCTGCCTACCGGCGGAGTGGAAGCTGAAGAAAATAATTTGAAAAGCTGGTTCAAAGCCGGAGCAGCAGTAGTTGGAATGGGAAGTAAACTTATTACCAAAGAAATAGTTATTCAAAAAGATTTTAACGGTTTGCGTATCAATACACAAAAAGTATTACAGTTAGTAAAGGAGGCAGCGGAACATTGAACAGATGAACAAGGGATGTGGAATGAACAAAGAAAGGAAGGGTTTAATATTCAGTTATCAATGACCAAAAGAAGAAAATATGAACTAAAAGATGATACACTATATAAATAAACCAATTAATGCAAGTACAAGAGCAAACTACTAACGTAGGGACTTTAGATAACGTTAATAATACCATTGGCAAGTACCGCTGGACCATTTGTGCTCTGCTTTTCTTTGCTACTACAATTAATTATCTCGATAGAGCAGTAATCAGTTTATTAAAAACCGATCTTGAAAAGGAATTTAACTGGACCGAAACAGATTATTCAAATATTGTTATTGCATTTCAACTTTCGTATGCAATAGGTATGATTGGTGTTGGTAGGTTCATAGACAAAATAGGAACAAAAGCAGGGTATGCTCTTTCATTAATTGCATGGAGCATTGCTGCTATCGCCCATGCCTTCGTAAAAAGCACAATGGGTTTTATTGTAGTGAGGGCAGCACTGGGAGTAAGTGAATCAGGAAATTTTCCTGCAGCAATTAAAACAACAGCAGAATGGTTTCCTAAAAAAGAAAGGGCACTTGCAACAGGCATCTTTAATTCCGGTACTAATGTAGGCGCTATTCTGGCTCCCCTTACAGTTCCGTTTATTGCAGAAAAGTGGGGATGGCAATGGGCTTTTATTATCACAGGTGCAATTGGCTTACTCTGGTTGATATTCTGGTATTGGCTGTATGATGTGCCGTCCAAACAAAAACGTTTGGGGAAGGCCGAGTATGAGTATATACAAAGTGATAAAGATGAAACACCAGTAGCGCCTCTTGCCACACCGGATTTAACAACCAACATTGAACCGGAAAAACAAATATCCTGGTTTCAATTATTAAAATTTAAACAAACATGGGCTTTTTTTCTTGGAAAATTCCTGACAGATCCGGTATGGTGGTTTTATCTTTTCTGGTTACCTGCTTTTTTAAAAGCGCAATACGGGATTGCCGGATCTGATGTTGCATTACCAGTTGCTTTAGTTTATACAATGGCAACAGTTGGTAGCATTGTGGGAGGCTGGATTCCGATGCATTTTATTAAAAAAGGCTGGCCAGTGTTTCGTGCCAGAAAAACATCCATGTTAATTTATGCTTTTTTTGTTATTCCTGTAATTTTTGCTCAGTTATTAGGATCAGTAAATATGTGGCTTGCAGTAGCAGTTATAGGCTTAGCTGCGGCGGCACACCAGGCGTGGTCAGCAAATATTTTTACTACGGTTTCAGACATGTTCCCAAAAAGAACAATAGGTTCTGTAATTGGCATAGGTGGTCTGGCGGGAGGTGTTGGGGGGATATTGATTGCACGGCTTGCAGGAAAAATATTTGATCATTATAAAGCTTTGGGGGAGATAGAAACAGGTTATTATATCATGTTTTTTATTTGCGGCAGTATGTATTTAATCGCGTGGGTTTTGATGCACTTCCTGGTGCCTAAAATGAAGAAAATTGATCTTTAGTTTAAAAATGCTGAAGTGAATATTAGAATTAATGTTTGTACTGCCAGCTACTTACAAATTCAGTAACTGTTATTCATTTGGAATCAATCTATTTACATTGAAGTTATTTTATCCTTGAAGTTATTTTATCCCAAAATATTTTTTAGTGCTTTTATTTCATGTACAAATAGGAATGAGCAAAAAGTGGGTGGAGAGAATCAACAAGCAAAAAAAAGTTCGTCTGCTGTTATTGTTCAGCCTAAAATGGTATGGTTACCTGTTCGTTACAAACCTGGTAGTCGCGGTAAAGGTGAAGTGAAAAGCGGTAGCAATAATTTAGGATTTAGATGTGTAACACAGTAAATAATTAGAAAGATATTGGTTTAAAGTTATACAAACTGGTCATGTATAAAGCTTCAGTTTCTCTTTTAATAATAATGGTGGCCGTTGCATTTATTGCCTTAAGCAGCTTCACTTTTGATAAAGAATATAAAAAGAAAAAGAATCCCAGGTGTAACATCCTTTTATTTTGTAGATGACCTGCGTCCCGATATAGGTTGTTATGGTAATACAATAGTGCAATTGTTTCACTCAAGTTTAGCAAACACTGTTTTGAGCGATACCAGGTTGTCTTTATTTATTGCCCATGAGTAAGCTAATCTTCCAAACTTAAAAACATTTCATTTATACTCTCCAAATTTTCATTTGCTCAAAAGTTAATTAAATTTATCTGGGTCTCTTTTATTCGAGGTGCCAGTATAGGTAATTCCCCCATTCAGGCGAATAGCCCTCATTTCGAATGATTTTAATTTGATTTACTTTGAAACGTATT
>JBHENB010000097.1:0-930 GCA_046262255.1 Chitinophagaceae bacterium | reverse complement strand
AGATGTAACTTACACTTAAAAAATTCTCATTATTCCGTCTTTGAATTTCATCATAGTGCTCCAAACACAAAAGAAAGTGATTGGTCTAAACTTAGATTAAAACCTTGGGACACAGTAAAAAAACCCGATAAGTGTTTACTTCTTTGTGCAAATTGTCATCGCATTATTCATTCCGAAGACTTTCCTGATCAGCCAGGATCCCGAAAGCAGTTTCCCAACTAACGGCTCCTAATAGAAGGCAGTTGCTCTATCCAACTGAGCTACCGGACCATGTATGTTTGATATATTCTTTCCCCGAGCCACTTTTTAAATACTTTTCTCTTTTCCTTGCTTCTAATCTTGTTAGATAATTTTCATAGAAGATAATTTCCATGGTTTATATCCCTTTGTTGAAAATGTTTTCCCATGATTATGTTCATACAACCGTCTTCTAAATTTTTCGCACAATCCAACATAGAATTTTACATCCGCTTCAACTGAGTTACCGGACCAGTTAGAGCGCAAAGATAAATGAAAGCTAAGTTGGTAATTCTGCAAAATAGATAACCAACTTTCTAATGCCAACCCAGAATTTTTAACTTCGGGGTGAAGTATGAATGAAACATTTTATTATGGAGTAGATACATTGTCAATTGATACAAATTATTTAATACGTTAACTTTTTAGCCGTGTCTTTTCTGCGTATTGTATCGCCTACAGGAGGTTGTGCAGCATTCAGAAACTTATCAGCAATTTCCGCTGGTATGATCTGGCGGAGTTGTGTGTTGTTTTCCAGAGCAATAAATTTCCAACCCCTGGACACCGTATCACTTATTGCTAAAGCCTGGCGTTGAATGGTAGCGGCCATTGTTCGGGTTGTATCATTATAGGTCACATTTTGTGCACCTAATGAAGATTTTAAAGCGCCAATAATCATATTGCGTATCTGTG
>JBHENB010000096.1:6654-6891 GCA_046262255.1 Chitinophagaceae bacterium | reverse complement strand
GGGCTAAATATTGCATAGCGCCTACAGGTTGATGAATAGTGATTTTTCCAGAGCTAATTATAGTAGCATGTGAAAATCTTTGTACTGTATCCGGTGCACTGTTGATTTTAAAGATATTTGCCTGTACATACTCGGGCTTTTCTGTAAGTGCTGAGATAAGAAAAAACAGGGTGAGAAAAATCATACTACCATTCAAAAAAATTAAGAGAATTGTACCTAAACAAGCCCTCTCATCAG
>JBHENB010000096.1:407-6644 GCA_046262255.1 Chitinophagaceae bacterium | reverse complement strand
AACGAACGGAGGTGTGAGCATTAACAAAAGAAAGGTGGACAGCTTACAGTTGGCAATTGACAGTTCAATGCTATTGCACCAAAAATATTTGCTGGTACAAAAAGGAAGGAAAAATTATTATTTGGTGAAAGTGAGTTGATATAAAAGATGACAGATGATAGTTGACAGATGACAGTCAGCCACAGAATGGCTATCAAACTCTGCGACCCATTAGCTTTTTGTATTCTTTGTGTATCCAGGTATTCTATGAACTCTGAACTCTAACTACAAACCCTACTCCACTTCCATCCACTTTTTTACAGCGGTTTCATGACTTTCCATTAAAAACTTACGTTCCCGCAGTAAGTAGCCATCGCCTTTCTGGCAAAAATGTACTTTTAAGTTTTCAATACTGATGGGGTTACCTTCCGCAATATCTGCAATATTGCTATGGCGTATGTCATGCCCGTCAATGATCATTACTAACCCACTGCCGATAGCTTCCATCATATTTCCTTCTGTAATCAACATACCTGTATCTTCTCCGAGGCCTATTCCTATACATGATGGGTTAGTAGCAACTGCTTGCGCTAATCTTCCAAACCGGCCACGTTTCTCAAAATGAGAGTCAATAATAATGTCATTGATAAATCCTAAACCTGTTGCTAATTTAACCTCGCCTTTTAAGTGTGCTCGTGTGGCATTACCCTCATAGATCATGGTATTACTCATAGCCATTGCACCTGCGCTGGTGCCGGCAATTACAAAAGGTTCATTAGCATACCTGTTAAGTAGAATACGATAAAAATATGTGCCTCCGTAAGTTGCAGTTAACCGCATCTGGTTTCCACCACAGAACATTACTGCATCACATTGCTGAATACGGTTTAAAACTTCTTCATCTTCAGTATCATGACGGTTACGAATATGGATAACGTCTACGTTTTTGCAGCCAATTTTTCCAAAAGCATTCAGGTAATTTTTACCAACATCCTGTGGAATCATAGAGGCAGTTGTAATAACTTCAATACGCGAAGTACTTCCACCGGCTACCTCTACAATACGCCGCAAAATTCCCAGCTCAAAAAAGTTCAGGTTATTGCGGTGTATCTCTCCTTTTTCAAGATCTGTTCCTTTGTCTTCTGCACCGCCTACAGCAATAAGTTTTCCTTTAGGGTTTGGCATTTACTATTGGATTGCTGTTGCAAAAGTAGATGAAACATTTACGATTTGCAATGCGGGAATAAAGATTTACAAAATTATTTGCTTTAAATCCCTGGCTGGCAGCTTACATTGTTGCAAATTTCTTAATCCCATCCACCAGCACATCCAAATTTTTCGTGGATGTATAAACGTTAGGGGTAATGCGAACTCCTTTTATATTTTCCCACTCAATAGTTGTTGTATGAATTTTATAATTGTTGAACAAAAATGCATCTAAATCACCGGGCTTTTTACCGGCAACAGAAATCATTCCTATTGCACCACCCCACTTTGACTTTAAAGAGGTGTGCAGCTTAACCTTTGGAATATCTTTTACTTTTTCCATCCAGTAATTTTTCAGATAATGCAGTCGCTTTTCTTTTCTTTCACCGCCAATCATTTCATGAAATTCTAATGCCTTACCTATTGCCTGTTCGATAAAAAATGGACGTGTGCCTAAATGCTCAAACTTCCGTATATCATCTTTAAGTGGGTTGTCGCTTGCAAAAAGCGGATATAAATTTTTGATCTTCTCTTTTTTTACATAAAGCATTCCACTGCCAATGGGTGCATACAGCCACTTGTGTAAGCTGCTTGCAAAATAATCTCCATGCAGATCCGATATTTTAAAATCAATATGGGCAAAGCTGTGTGCACCATCAATCAAAACCTCAATACCACGTTTGTGTGCCTCATCCGCTATTTTTTTAACCGGAAGTATTTGCCCGTTCCAGTTAATGATATGTGTAATGTGAACCACTTTGGTATTTGGTGTGAACGCATCCACATATTGGCGAACCAAATAACTTTCATCTTCTGAAGGCAGTTCCAGGTTGATCCATTTTATTTTTATTCCATCCCTCATTTCCCTTTGCTTCCATGCATTTACCATGTTCGGATAATCTTGTTTGGATGCAACAATTTCGTCTTCGGGTTTTAATTGTAATCCAAAGATTACCGTTTCCAAACCTTCCGATGAGTTTCGATTGATAGCAATTTCTTCTGCGTTGCAGCCACCCAGCTTTGCCAAATTATTGCGTAAGGTTTCCCTACCCTGGTCAAGAATGCGCCACATGTAATAGCTTGGTGCTTCGTTGCTGAAATCGTAATATCGCTTCATGGCATCCTGAACTGTTTTAGGTGCAGGCGACACTCCGCCGTTATTTAAATTAATGATAGCCGGAGAAACAGTAAATGCCTGTTGAATGTAGTACCAGAAGTCTTCCTCACTTGCCAACTCATCCGGTGGAATATTTTCAGATCCCCGTAAGGTTTTTTGGAGATTACGGCTCCATGCAGGCTGAAAAATACCGGTAAAGAGAGCAGCCCCTGAAGTGATTCCTGTTTTTTGCAAAAACGAGCGGCGGGTTACAGGCATGTAAAACAGTTTTTTAAATGTAAGTAGTTCTGGCGGTACGTGGAAAAATTACGTCAGGTAAGATAATAAATTCTTGAGTGCCACACATTGTTAAAAATTCTCCAGTTGGTAACAAAAAAGAAAAAACTTAATTTCCAAAGTTCAATACAGTCTATGCAAATACTTGAAATAAAAGTTTTAAAAGGTCCAAACTATTGGAGTGTGCGGCGACCAAAGCTGATACAAATGAAGCTGGACCTGGAAGAAATGGAACAACGGCCTACCAATAAAATTGTAGGTTTTAAGAAAAGGTTGAAACAGATGTTTCCTACCATGTACGAACACCGGTGCAGTGAAGGAGTGGAGGGAGGTTTTTTTCATCGTGTAAAAGAAGGCACATGGATGGGACATGTTATTGAACATATAGCACTGGAACTGCAAACTCTGGCAGGAATGGATTGTGGCTTTGGCCGCACCCGCAGTACCGGGGAAAAAGGTGTTTATTACGTAGTATTTAATTACCTGGAAGAAGATGCAGGTGTTTATACAGCAAGAGCCTCAGTAAGAATTGCAGAAGTCCTAACTGAAGCTAAGATTTATAACCTGGAGGATGACATTCAAAAACTCCGTGAAATAAGAGAACAAACAAGATTAGGCCCATCTACCGGAAGCATTGTTGAAGAAGCCACTAAAAAAAATATCCCCTTCATACGCCTGAACAAACATTCACTGGTGCAATTAGGATATGGTGTTCACCAAAAAAGAATAAGAGCAACAATAGCCAGCACTACATCGGGAATTGCAGTAGATATTGCATGCGACAAAGAAGAAACGAAAAATTTACTGGAAGCTGCAGAGGTGCCGGTACCCAGGGGAGTAATTGTACGTAACGAGGAGCAGTTGCAAAAAGCGATAGACAAGATTAACTACCCTATTGTATTAAAACCGATTGACGGCAATCATGGCAAGGGTGCAACAACAGACATACGTAGGTGGGAACAAGCGGTAAAAGCGTTGGCAGATGCACAGAAATATGGTCGCAGTATTATTTGCGAAAAGTTTATAACTGGTTTTGACTTTAGAGTATTGGTAATTAACTACAAGTTTATTTGCGCTGCGTTGCGTACACCCGCATCTGTAATTGGTAATGGATCACACAACATTCAACAACTTATTGATGAAGTAAATAAAGATCCTCGCCGTGGTTACGGGCACGAAAAAGTATTAACACAAATAACTGTTGACGGCTTCACCTGGAAAATGCTTGATGATAAAGGGTACACCTTAGAAACTGTACTACGCACAAACGAATTAGTTTTCCTGAAGCCTACTGCTAATTTAAGTACCGGAGGCACCTCTGCAGATGTTACTGATGAAGTGCATCCCGCTAATATTTTTATGTGTGAACGCATTGCAAAAATTATTGGTCTGGATATCTGCGGTATTGATATCATGGCTCCGAATTTAAAAACGCCGGTTACTGAAAATGGTGGCGCTATATTGGAAGTGAATGCTGCTCCCGGATTCAGGATGCATGTAGAGCCTACAGTAGGTATTCCCAGAAATGTAGCCGAACCTGTGGTAAATATGTTATTCCCTCACAATAGTGACGGACGCATACCTATAATTGCTATTACCGGCACAAACGGTAAAACCACTACAACACGTATAACTGCACACATTGCTAAAACAGCAGGTAAAAAAGTTGGCTATACTACATCAGACGGGGTGTATATACAAAACCAAATGATGATGAAAGGTGATTGTACCGGCCCGCTTTCCTCTCAGTTTGTATTAAAGGATCCAACTGTTGATTTTGCTGTTTTGGAATGTGCCCGCGGTGGAATATTAAAGTCGGGACTGGCTTTTCAACATTGCAACGTTGCAATTATTACCAACGTGGCAGCAGACCATATAGGCTTAGGCGGAATTAACTCAGTAGAGCAAATGGCAGAAGTAAAACAGGTAGTTGCGGAAACTGTTTTTCCGCATGGGTTTGCTATTTTAAATGCCGATGATGACCTGGTATATAAAATGAAAGAGGATCTTGACTGCAATATTGGACTTTTTAGTATGGATGAAGAAAGCCCTAAGATAAAAACACATTGCAATAAAGGTGGTTTAGCTGCTGTATTTGAAAATGATTATGTAACTATAATGAAAGGAAACTGGAAGGTGCGGGTAATGGCAGTAAAAGATATTCCGCTTACTTATGGAGGTAAAGCCCTGCACAATGTTGCCAATGTATTGCCGGCAGTGCTTGCTACTTACTTGTTCAAGGATATAACCATTGAAGACATACGCCATGCTCTGCAAACTTTTATACCTTCTTCTTCGCAAACACCAGGGCGGCTGAACTTTTTTCAATTTAAAAACTGCACCTTCCTTGCAGATTTTGCACACAATCCACATGGTTTGCAATTGCTATGTGACTTCATTAGTAAGCTGGATTATCCATATAAGGTTGGTGTTATAAGTGGTACGGGAGACAGGCGTGATGAAGATATTCGTGAATTGGGCGAGATATCCGCCCGCTATTTTGATGAGATAATAATACGCTGTGACAAAAATTTGCGTGGACGTACGGCACCGGAAATTATTGGTTTGCTGCAAAGCGGAATAAAAGCGGTAAATGAAAATCTTCCTGTAACAATAATTCCTGATGAAGATGCTGCTATTGAATATGCCTACAAGCACAGTAAAGAAGGCAGTTTGGTAACTGTAATGTGTGATGTGGTAGCCGGCGCCCTAGATAAAATAAAGCACTTAAAGACAAATGAAGAGCAAGAGGTGGATAGAGGTAAGCTTGCCGAATCTTTTAATGTATAGCAGCATTTTGCCGATAAGTAAGTGTGATGTATTTTTGCGACCCGCCGAATTCATTTAGAGCATAGCAGAAGAATGGCCTATGGTGTAATGGTAGCACTACAGATTTTGGTTCTGTCTGTTGAGGTTCGAATCCTCATAGGCCAACTTACTAGGACTCCCGTCCTTTTTTTCTTCCTGCCTGTCAATCAATAGTAGCTGTTTTTGTTTTAAAATCAATTCGTTATGTGCAAACACGGGCATCAGGTACCGGGTTCGATAAATATTCTTTTGATAGTAAAGGGTACTATCGAACAATAACCGTATCAACTCCTGCTTCTGTACCGTCCCCAGGCTCTTCCATACATAGTTTAAATCAGCAAGCTTCTCCAGCTCATTTTTAAAAAGCATCCTGCTCTGCACCACGAGAAAATTTATCTATCTCACTTTTTAGTTGAAGCCGCTTCACTGTTAGATCGCTGTGCCAGCGCTGGTAGGTCTCGGAGCTCACCTGGTTAGTAATAAATTTTTCCTCAACAGAGTGGAGCTGCTCTTCTGCCATCTGCAGTTCCCTGCGACATTTCATTGCTGCTTTGCTGTTCTCCTTCATCTGCTGCTCCAGCACCTGATCACTGCGTTCACGCATAGTATTTATGATGCGCTGCGGAACACTCATGTAACTAAATGCATCGTGCAACTGTGCATGCATTTTAATGCTGCTAACATGGTTGTGACTGCTGTTAATGCATTTGTAGTAATGATATAGTTTACCTGATTTCTTTATTGCCGGCGATCCGCTCAGCCACAACCCGCAATGACATTTAATCACGCCACGCAGCGGCATATCATCACTCAGCTTTATTTTGGGCCGCTCCGGACGATGCAGCCTTTCC
>JBHENB010000096.1:0-397 GCA_046262255.1 Chitinophagaceae bacterium | reverse complement strand
GATTCATTAAAATTGAGTTCCGCACATTAGATGAGCCTTTTGTTTTGTACCCCAGCCGCCGTGCAAGTATTTTCAGATCCATAAATGGAGTGCTCTGCAGAAATGCCTCAAATATTTTCTTCACTACCGGCGCTGTCTCCGGATCAACAACGATCGTACGGCTTTTTCTCAAGCCCTCTGCTCTATAGCCAAATGGTGCATGCGAACCAACAAACCGGCCTTCTTTTGCTTTAGCTGCGTAGATGCCACCATTAATATCATTCTGCCGCTTTATGTTCTCAGAGTTGCCCAAAAGAAACTCCAGCCCCATTTGAAAAAAGGAATTATGATCAGTGCAGTCATAGATAGCACCACGTGCAGCGCTTACAATTTTTATGTGGTAAGTAAACTGTATTTT
>JBHENB010000095.1:0-7075 GCA_046262255.1 Chitinophagaceae bacterium | reverse complement strand
ATACATGGCCAGAGTATGTATTGCCCTGATCACCCGTGCCATCGTAACGTCCCTCGGCATGTACGCTTAAATTAACGGCGTTTTTATTTACTACTGTATGATAATCATTAGTTTCATGGCCTGTAAAATCAATATTTTCGCCATTGCAGGGATTAGTGAAATTAAAGGCAACATCCCGTTCAAAATGCGTATCAGTAACTACTGCTGGTTGTGCAAAAGCTGTGAAGCCTGTAAAGAAGCAAGCCATAGCTAAGAAAAAAATAATCTTTTTCATGTTTTTTTATCGGACTCTATATTGAGATACTATTTGAAACTTCTAAATTATACTAATTTAATATTAGCAATAATATTATCAAGCATTTTTATTTTGGGATAAGAGTGGGCAAAAATATATTAAAGAATTGAGGTGGAAAAAAGGGGAGTTGCTTACGGTGGAATGGCATATATGTTCCTGCCCTCGACGTGCCTCTTGATCTAAATGGAGATGGAATTTTAGATGTGCTTTTGGTAAGTCGGGCATAAGACCTGCATCTCTTCCTTCCACTGGTAGATATATTGATATTTCTGCGAGCATCAATGGCAATCCTAATGCTGTAAGGTTATCAAACGATACTTTTGGAGAAGTAACATATTTGAATACCGTGACAAGAAAATGGGACGATAAAAAATACTATTATCCTATTCCTGAAGCAGACATAACAGCCAATCCTAATCTTAAACAAAATGCCGGTTGGTAACATCAACACATCAACAATCAGTTTTATCTTTATTTCAGGGCTTGGCGAAGTACGGGTAATAGAATTACGTACGCCCCGGCCAACTGAAGCTAAATTTATAAATAATTCGGTAGTTAAGGTAGTAAGCCTCTTTAAGATTAAGAGGCTTTGTTTTGCATGAACAATAAATACATTTTATGCAAACAACAAATCAGGCTACCTGGCTGCGTACCGGCTCTGCAGATTATGTGACATTAGTACAACAAGCCATTAACAAAGTAAGTGGTTTTGAACAGCTTTACAAACAGCTTGACCGAGCTGTCAACATCAGCGGTAAAAGCAGAAGCACTCTTACTAATTACTCCCGGCAGTTAGCTCACCTGGCGCTGCATTACAACCAACTGCCTACAGAACTTGACAGCGAACAGGTAATGGATTATCTGCATCTTGTTAAGTCAAACAGATCTCCCTGCTACTTTTTTTAAGTTTACGGAGTACGGTCTGCGCTATGCGTGCAACTTCGCGGCTTGCCCTATCAGCACTCAGCCTTCCCTCTATTAAGCGTATTGAAAAACTTCCTGTAGTATTTAAATGCAGAGGCGGTAAGGACCTTATAAAATTTTTGCTGCCTGCTCAAACACCGTTTGCTCATTGGTCTTTGTTATGGTAACGGGTTAAGGTGGGCCGAAGTACAAGCTTTGCGTCTAGGTGATGTGGACACGGTAAGCAGGTTGCCCACGGGCACGATGCTTGCAAGAGGCATCAGAGCTTATATTGCGGCAGAGAAGCAAACTGCATTGAGAATAGATGGTGACTTTTTTAGTTCGTTGCTGTCATTTGTTTTGTAACTGTCGTTAATAGCTACATTGAAATTAACTACCTGTCTTTCGTCTTTCAGAGTGCTACTTTTGCATCCCCCTCAATTATTATACAGCTTTGAACCGATTTACTTAGTTTGTATATTTAGTGGGTAGCACAGATGTTTTTTCACAAACTGTCGTTGCAGGCAATTTTAGAATTACTCCTCAACTTAAAAAATTAAACATTTCTATGGCGAAGTTTAGTTCCTATATTTCACAGCTGTTATTCCTATTTCTTTGTTTACAAATTTGTTCAGTCCATGCCCAATCGGAGAAAAGCTATTCCAAAGAAGTAGAAGCAAAAATTATTCAGGTTGAAAATAATTTGACGGGATGGGTACAAATAGAGAACAAACCTTCTAAATGGACATTAGAAGAAAGAATGAAATTTTATCATGCAAATGGAGTAAGTATTGCAGTAATTAAAGATTATAAAATTCAGTGGGCAAGAGGTTACGGGTGGGCTGACAGTGCAGCACAACGACCGGTAACAAAAACAACATTATTTCAGGCGGGTTCAAATAGTAAATCACTTAATGCAATTGGTATTTTAAAACTTGTTCAAAAGGGCAAACTGAAGCTTTATTCAGATATTAATAACTATTTGAAATCATGGAAATTCCCTTACGATTCTTTAACCAAAGGCAAAAAGATAACTATTGCAAATTTGCTAAGCCATACAGCAGGTTTAACTGTTCACGGATTTGCTGGCTATGAAAAAGGAGATACGATACCTACTCTTATTCAAATATTAAATGGTCAAAAACCGGCTAATAGCGATTCTATTCGTTCCATGCATGAGCCATCGCTCAAATTTAAATATTCAGGTGGTGGTACAACGATTTCACAATTAATTGTTCAGGATGTAACAGGACAGCCTTATGATGAATATATGTGGGAAAACGTATTAAAACCAATGGGCATGACTAATAGTTCATTCACTCAACCCCCTTCCGCTAAAAAGCAAAGTTTATTAGCAACAGGTTATTATAATGACGGAAAAGCAGTAAAAGGGAAATATCATATTTATCCAGAACAGGCAGCAGCAGGTTTATGGACAGATGCTACTGACCTTGCTAAATATGTTATAGAAACACAATTAGCTTTGCTGGGAAAATCGCAGAAAGTACTTTCTAAAAAAATGACAGAACTGATGCTAACACCTTACATAGACAGTTCGGCTGCTTTTGGTGTATTTATCCTTAACAAGAATGGTATTAAATATTTTACACACGGTGGTGTTGATGAAGGTTTTGTAAGCCAGTATTTAGGCAGCTTTGAAGGAGGAAATGGAGTTGTAGTAATGACCAATACATATAACACTGCATTATTTAATGAAATCATTAATAGTGTTGCCACAACATATAACTGGAAAAACTTTTATTCGCCAGTTATAAAAAAGGAAATAATCGTACCTGACAGCTTACTACAAACGTATATAGGTAAATATAAAATTGAAAATAATACTTTGTCGATAGTACAAAAAACTGATGGAATTTATTTAGATGTAGGTAATAATACACAGTGGAAAATTCATTTTACAGACAACACCCATTTTTTTGTTTTTGAACGAAATTTAGATATGAATTTTGTAAGTGACACTACAAAAAAAGTTACCGGAATTACAATAAATAATCAAACAGCGAAAAAAATAGAATAAAAAATTGCCTGCAATAAAGGTGTTTGCAAAAGCAGGACTGGACAATATAACATCAGTTAAGTGCTACTATAAGCAGCGGTTCAGGCCGGCACTTATAAGTTTGGCATATAGTTGTTGACTTCAACTTTATATTTTCAATTGCGCACTTGTACCGGGCTGGAGGGATAGAAAAAAACAAAACCAATTTGTTTGTCTACAGCAGAAAAAATGTTTTCAACTCTGTATCTTTTGCTGAAAGTGTAACCGTTTGCGACGCATCAAAGCATATACATTTTAAAGGCAACAATTAATACAATAATTAGTTTCATCAGCAATAATATTTTCATGCAATTTACATTTGAAGATCGGCTGAAGTCATTGAAAGATGTTTAATTTTCTAAAATTAACTTTGTCTAATATGGATAACCATTCCAAATATGAAATGCAGGCAAAGCCAAAAGCTATAGTTCTTACCAACGGTTTACTTAATAATGCAGAAGCAAAAACTGCTCATGGATTAATAAGAGGGACGGAACGGTATGACATAACAGGCGTGATAGACTCTGTTTATAAGGGTAAAGATGCAGGCGAAGTGCTGGATGGAAAGTTTCGTAATATCCCCGTTTTTGATTCGGTAGAAAAGGCAATCGAACAATTGAAAAATATTCAATGGCTTATCATTGGCGTGGCAACTGTGGGAGGCGCCCTTCCAAATGGTATGTTGGAAATTATAAAAGTGGCTATTCAAAAAGGGATGTCCATCGTAAATGGCTTGCATGAATACCTTGCTGAAAAACCAGAAATAACTTCGCTTGCCAAATCGCATGATGTACAATTGATAGATATACGCAAGCCAAAAACAAGAGCGGACTTACATTTTTGGAAAGCTGAAATTTTTGAAGTAACTGTTCCCGTCATTGCTGTTTTGGGTATGGATTGCGCTATGGGAAAACGCACTACAGCAAGAATGCTCCTGGCAGCGTGTGAAAAAGAAAACATCCCGGCACAAATGATTTTTACAGGACAAACAGGGTGGCTGCAGGGTGGCAAGTACGGTTTCATTTTAGATTCTACGCTCAACGATTTTATTTCCGGTGAACTGGAAAACGCCATTGTAACCTGCTGGAAAGAAACGAAACCGGCAGTTATTTTTATTGAAGGACAATCTGCTTTAAGAAACCCAAGCGGCCCATGCGGATTTGAGTTTTTAATATCGGGAAATGCCCGGCATGTTGTACTCATTCATGCACCCAAAAGAAAATTTTTTGATAATGAACAGCATTGGGGTGAAATTCCACCGGTTGAATCGGAGATAGAAATTATTGAAAAACTGGGTTCCAAAGTAATAGCACTGGCTATAAATACAGAAGGTTGTACCGAGGAGGAAGCATATAGCTTTCAAACGCATTATGAAACCAGCTTAAAAATTCCTGTTGTATTGCCCTTACAACAAGGTGTTGATAAAGTAATACCATCGATTAAAAATCTTATAAAATGAAAATTAAATCTATAAAGGCGTATTGTAAAAACCTTTCTTTAATTAAGCCTTACAGCATTGCCCATCATACATTCTCAACAGTCGAAAATGTTTTTCTCGAAATTGAATTGGCCAATGGCATGTTGGGCATTGGGGCTGCAAACCCCGCTCCTGAAGTGGTTATGGAAACCCCGGCGCAAACTTATCAATGCTTACAATCTGATTTTATACAAAATCTTGCAGGCAGAGACATCCGGCATTTCCAACAACTCATCTATGAAGTGAAATGTCAGTTTCCAGGTTTGCCAGGCACACAAGCTGCTGTTGATATAGCCTTACATGATGCCTTTGGAAATTTTTTGGGTATTCCTGTTGTTCAATTTTATGGGCAAAAAATTAAATCATTACCTACCTCCGTAACCATAGGCATTATGAATGTTGCCGAAACTTTGCAGGAAGCGGAAGCTTTTTACCAAAAGGGCTTCCGGGTATTGAAAGTAAAAACAGGAATGGACATAGAAGAAGATATTGAACGGGTTTTAAAATTACAGGAACGATTTAAAAATAATATAAAAATCAGGGTTGATGCCAACCAGGGATATACTTTAGAAGTATTAAATAAATTTATTGAAGCTACAACGATGGCGGAGGTTGAGTTAATTGAACAACCGCTGCCCGTAGCGAATGAAAAAGAATTATTAAATGTAGATCGGGCTATCCGCAAATATCTTGCTGCAGATGAATCGCTGAAAAATGCCGGTAACGCTTTAGCATTATCACGGCCGCCACAACCGTTTGGTATTTTTAATATTAAGCTTATGAAATGCGGTGGCATATTGAGCGCATTGGAAATTGCTACCATTGCCCGTAATGCGGCGATTGAACTTTTCTGGGGTTGCAACGATGAAAGTATAATAAGTATTACAGCAGCTTTGCATGTTGCCTTTGCCTGCGAAAATACCCGTTACATTGATCTTGATGGCAGTTTTGATTTGGCGGAAGATATTGTAACCGGCGGTTTTATAGTTGAAGACGGATACATGGAACCCAACGGAGAAGCTGGTTTGGGCGTAAGTAAATTAAAAACATTTCAACCTGCATAAATAAAGCATGACAGATGATTAAATATATAAAACCAGTTAAACCATTTTTTGTACTTCACATTATTTTTTTCCTCATCATCAGCGGTTGTGCTACAAAACCGCCGCAGGAGACAGGCAATTTTAAAGAAACAGATTTGGTAGAGTTAGTTAAGCTTGACACAACTATCAAATTAGATATTCGCTATGCTTCAAACAATAACTTTGTCGGCAGACCAGTTTACACCGAAGCGAGGGCTTTTCTGCAACGCCCTGCAGCAGAAGCATTGGTAAGGGTAAACCGCGAATTGAAACCACTTGGTTACGGTTTGCTGGTTTTTGATGGCTACCGGCCCTGGAGTGTTACTAAAATATTCTGGGATATAACATCAAAAGAAAACAAGAAATTTGTTGCTGATCCTAAAGAAGGTTCTAAACACAATCGCGGTTGTGCAGTGGATATAAGTTTATACAATCTCTCCACAGGAAAAGAAATAGAAATGCCCGGGGCCTATGACGAAATGAGCGAACGTTCTTACCCAAATTATACAGGAGGTACAGACACACAACGTAAAATGAGGGATTTGCTCAAAGCCAAAATGGAAGCGGAGGGTTTTAAAGTTTATGAATATGAATGGTGGCATTTTGATTATAAGGATTGGCAATCATACCGCATTACTAATATTCCTTTTTCTGCTATATTGTAATACTGTTGGTGCAAGTAAAGAAATTTGTTGTGTACTTAATGTATGATGTCTCACCATTACCCTTCGTCCCGCTTGGGCGGGATCAGGGCGACAAAGAACCTTATAAGTTTAAAGAAACTCTTGTCAGGTTGTTCCCGATAGCTGTCGGAACGAAACCTAATCATACATTTGAAAACACAATCAAGAAATTAAAGCCCGTTATTTCTTAGTATAAATCTTTTTAAAATGAAAAAAAGCCTGTTTCTTATTCTTATAATTCTTAGCCAGTATAAAGAGATTTATACCCAGGCAGACACAATCAGTAGCTACACTAAAGAAGGTTATATTTTTGTTTTTCAGGATGTGCGTGGAAAATTTAAAAGTGAAGGTACTTTTGAAATGAACCGGCCGCTTTATCATGTGACTGATAAAACAAAAACGGATGAAAGCACAGATGCATGGGATACTGTTGACTGGCTTATAAAAAATATCAGGAGCAACAATGGTAAGGCGGGGGTATTTGGTATATCTTACCCGGGATATCTGGCATTAGATGCTTCAGTTGACCCACATCCTGCACTCAAAGCAAGTTCGCCACAGGCTTCTCCCGCTGATATG
>JBHENB010000094.1:0-7116 GCA_046262255.1 Chitinophagaceae bacterium | reverse complement strand
ATACCGCGGCGATTGTTTTGGGCTACGTTTTTATCATAGTTAGCTTTTACAAGATTCAGGATAGAAGCTGCAAGGGGTTTGTTGCCTTCAAAAATACTTATATAGGAATCTGCAACATCCACCCCGTCTTCTAAGCCATCAGATCTTTCCAATCCATTTACAAATGCAGTCATCAAAGACTCCGCCTGCTTTTCCTCAGGAAAAGTTTTTAGAAAATGGTTAAGGGTATTGTAGCCTGCAGCGATTTTAATGAACTTCTTAAACCGGTCAAATCCTATTACCATCATCAGTGAGTCGCCACGATTACTTATTTTATTCATTAATAAAGGATATACTCCACGGGTATAGCTGGAGGTATATATTTCACTTTCACCGGATACTATTAAATAATAAAGTTCCGGCGCATTTAATTGCTGTAAAATTCTAAAGCGTACTGGGTCGGGCTCATTGTGTAAAGCATTAATCTTGCTTATAAATACATCTTTTGCTTTTTTTTCAAGCATGGCAGTTAAACCCCTTATCTCGTATGCTGTATCTTTTTCAATTAAACGTTTAATATAATCAATACGTGTTTTTACAAGCAATTTATAGTATTTGACATCGTCATTTTTTACTTTATCTATTTCCTCAAAAGTTTGCCTGCCTTTTAAAACGTTATCCAAAAAAGGAAAATATAGTTGCCCGCTGCCCTCGCTTCTGGCCATTTTAGTCACCGTTTGTATCAGGGGATCATCTATTTTACGAATAGCAGTCCCTAACTTATTATTTGCAGAAGCATAATCATATAGTAAGCGTGGATATTTATAAGCTGCTACCAAAATAAGGCTGTCTCTAAAAGGAACTTCAAGATTTTCCTTAAGGGAATAAAAAATTCTCTCGGGATGAATCTGTGCATACTTGCGTACCAAAATTTCCCTGGATACTTTATAAGCAACATTGTTATTGAAAGCTCCGCTTCTTATAACCATATTACCTACATCATAAGAACTTCTATCAATTAAAAGTTCAATGGAATAGCCAGTTTTGTCTTTATTAATTGCTGCCTCGTAAGTATCCATCACCCTCGGCAGGCTGCTGGCATTGAATTTTCTTCCTTTAAACTCCCTGGTAAAATTTTTTAAAATAGTAGTGAGGCCATCAAGATAAAGTACCTTCTTTCTATGATCAATAGCGGTATCTTTTTCAATTTTACATTGTAAAAGATCCACTTTTTGAGTTAAAGTACGGCTAACCTGGTCATTTACATCATCGTTATTCCCGGTGGTTAAGATGCCGTCTGCCTTTCCATCGGCTTTTAACGCATTTCTTTGTTCCCTATCAATGTAATCATGTCTAAGTTGCCTGTTTATAGGAGGTTTACAGCCTTTATCTTTACTTATTTGTGCAGAAACACGCATGCAAATAAATAAAAGCAGACCTACAAAAATTACTCTTACAGCAAATAGCTTTTCCCGCATGTTACAAATTTACTATCCGCCTACTTAAAGTTACGTTATAGATAGCCACCTGTTTAGACAATATCCTGCAGTAGTTCGTTGCAAACAGCCAAAACGGCGATCTGAATTAAATTATCATTAACTCTTGAATGAAAAAAGGGTTTACAATAAAGGCTAAACTCAATTTCCTGTACTTTGCTGTATTAAATAGTTAATAGTTGATAACGAGGCAGGCAAAAATATTGATTGCTGATGATGAACAAGACATTCTTGAGATTTTTGACGTATAACCTGGTAAAGGAAGAGTATGAGGTTTTTACTGCCGAAAAACGGCGATGAAGCCAGAAATCAACTTTAATATCACTAAGTGCGTTTTACTATGAAATAACAACTTTTGAGTGTCTTTACTGCTACGCGAGTAATTGCTGTGATACTAAACACAAAATGATCTTTTCACCCCACCAAGCAAAGCAAATTGCAACATGCATAATAGCTGTAAACGAATGATTGTTGTCCGGGGTGAGCCATTCCTATTATAATTTGCTCAAAGGGACTCAACCGGTTTCATACTGTCTAAGTGAACGTTTTTTTTATTACCTTTAAGTAAAAGCTGAATAATATGCAAACACGATGGAAGACAAAAAACAAACAAAATTTGACTGAACGAATAAGGACAAATGAGAAAGAAATTCTCAGGATCAATAATTATCTGAATTCCTTCTTTGCTTCCGATGCGGAAACAAGTAAAATGCAATCAAATATTACCGCACTGGAGGTTGAAAATCAAAGGCTGGAAAAGATGGAGCCTTCTGAGTTGAGTCCCGATGAAATCATTAGTTTAACCAAACCTGCTTTGTTTGAAATCCCCGGCTTAGCAAAAAAGAAGCCTGGAAGTTCTGTAAAGGTTCCTTTTGTTGATGCTACAGTTGTGGGTCAATCAAAATTCAGACATGCTTTATGGAAATTAGTGTTAAATGAATGGCAGTATAAAGGGTATGAGTAATTGAATAGACTTCAAGGGCTTCTTGGGGCAGTGTTCGATAAATTTTTTATAAAAAGTTGAAATAATAGCTGGTTTACTAATAAAACCGAGCTTTGACGTAAATAAATATTGTAATAATGGGAGAAACTTTCGGCAAAAAGGAAAAAGAAAAAAACAGGGCAAAACACAAAAAAGATAAACAGGAAAAGATGCAGGAACGCAAAGCCGCTGCAAAAAAGGGGAAATCGCTTGATGAAATGATGGCTTATTTAGATGAAAATGGAAATCTTTCTTCCACGCCGCCAGATCCAAAGAAAAGAAAAATTGTTAACCACGAAGATATCCAGATAGGGGTACCAAAATATGAAGAGCAGGAAGGGGAAAAGGTAAGAACAGGGGTTGTTACTTTTTTTAATGATGCTAAAGGTTTTGGATTCATCAAAGATCTTAAAACACAAGAGAGTGTGTTTATACACGTAAACCAATTATCAGAAGCTATAAAAGAACACGACAAAGTAACCTTTGAAGTGGAAATGGGGCCGAAAGGGCCGAGTGCCACGAATGTGAAAAAGGGCAGTTTGGAAAAAACGCAATAGAAGTATCATTAAGCTACTGTCTCATTGAAAGCCATTTCACTTACTATTTTACCTTTGATACTACAGAAAAAAATAAAAACACAAAAGAAGTTACTAATACACAGTATGTACAGTATGTTTGGTAAGTAAATATATTTTCTGCTCTGCATAGGTTGTTTACACGCTGGGCACTAAAGTTGCATGCTTTAAATATTAAAATTTCAGTCACTTAAAAAAAAACATATGAAAAAGTCTCTTCTATCTCTTTTCCTTTTGGCAATATGTACAACAGTAATGGCTCAGGATACTACATTTCGGGTAAATAACACAACAACTGACAGGCTGCCGGCAGGTAACGATATGAATAACAGGGTGGCTGCACGAGACATGAGGGGTGCCCCAGATCCACCTGCTCTACCTGTTTTAGAAACATATGTGGCTCAGGAAGTTGTAAGCTTAGTAAACGGAAAATACGGAAAGAACTTGTATTCTGTGAAGCAGCTTAGGGTGGCGAGCGGCGACAGTGCGTTCCAGGTTAGAATTCTCGAAAATGACACAACAAGGCAAGAGTGGATTGGAGCAGATGGAGCAATTGTTACTAATATTTATAGGGTAGATACCGGTACAATGGAAACCAGTACTCAAATGGACCCAAACATGAATATTACGAGCGATACCACCATGGTTAGGGATACTGCGATGAACATTACGGATACGACCATGAATGATATGAATATGGGGGATACTGCGACCAGAAGGGATACAATGAACTTAAACGGTACCAGCTACATCAAAACAAGTAATAAAGGTATTGCAGGCACAGCCATATTTGAAGACTTAGGATATTCCGAAAATATAAGCTTTATTCGCCGCAGGCTTGGAACTGCCAGTGGCGGTTTTGCTTAAAAACTTATTGGCTATTATTTAATTCTTCCGGGTCTATTACGCCGGCTGCTATCAACCTTTTGCCCCTTTACTGAAATTCAACCATAAAGTAAGATCTATCGAACGGAAACGGAAATATTGATCTAATTCATTAATATTTTCGGCTGGTCACTAAGTAGAACGTGGCTTGTGACCAGAATCACCAACACATCTCCACAAATGATCTACCTTCCACTTTATCATTACCTGTAATAATGGAATTTGTACTGCTCCGGAATTTTGATAACTATATAGATGCTCATATTGTAAAGGGACGGTTAGAAGCAGAAGGCATCCACTGCTGGCTGAAGGATGAGCACCTGAGTGCACTAATTGTTGACCCTGTACTTACCAATGCCATTGCAGGTATAAAATTAATGGTTGCACAAGACCATATTGAAAGAGCGATAGAAGTATTGAACGAGCCTCCACACCCGCTGACGGAAATACAAGATCCTCAGTAATTCATTTTTGTGAGTGTTATCAACCTCTGAATTTTATTTTAGATAATATCTTTATCAAAACATTCCGCATTAAAAAAATAGCACCTGATAAATGGAGGCATTTTTTTGCAGGCATTGTACTTGGTGGAGTACTGCAGGGTTTTTTGCTGTACCTGTTTCCACAAAATCCGGCTGTCGCTACTGTTTCTGTGTTTGTACTGGTGATTGCTATTAATTACGGCTTTGAATTATTTTCCAAAATAACAGGTAAAGGCCACTACGACTTTCTGGATGCTGTAGCCGGAACAATAGGAAGCGCAATAGGTATGGCTTTCACGCTGTGTCTTGTTTTATAAACAGTCCATTCATATACTGCGCAGGACTTTATTGAAGGGTTTGAAAAGTAATGGCATAGGTTTTTCTCTATCTATCTAAAAATAATATGAGAGAAAAACAATATGAGTCGGCAAGAAATAATGAACAAGCACCCGCTGAAGGTATGGCATCTGTCAATACTTTTAATCCGGATGAATCTCAAAGCGATGAAGTAAAGAAAAGCGGGGATGACGATGACAAGTTCCCGCGGAAAGAAGATAATTTACCGGAAAAGGAACATAATTAATCGAAGGGAAAAATCAGGCGTACTTTTTACTTGTATAATATGCCACAACCGCTATACACTTGTCTTTTATAAAACACTTTAACTTTATTATCATACATATAATCGCTCATGCCATCACTGCAAAAAGTATTGTATATAGTTACCTGTAGAGTAGCAGTATCCTTAGTTGTTGTATTAGAAGTTGTATAAACGGTGCTATCGGACGACACAACCGGCTTTACAGATTTGAACTTTACAGGTTTCGGCCAGTCAGCAAGATGAAATGTAATGTGCTTTTCCTGGTCAATTTCAATATTCCAAAACGGTTCATTACCTACACCAAAAAACTCCAATCCTTCCTTCTTTTTGTCGCTCCATACTTTATTCTCTGTTGCGGTCATTAATTTAACCAGGCCTATCCTGTTGCCGCTCGGCTCTATGTACACTAATGTATCTCCCTGCCAAGCGTAACGGGCTCTTACCAACTGATCCTTATGTATAGAGATGATACCTTCTGCAACTTTCCAATATCCATCCATTTTTATAATGCCTTCTTTCTTTCCCATTTTTTCTTCTTCTAATTTAAATGTGAGGTCGGGATAAAAAGCTATGGTATGCTGAATGCCTTTGCAATCTTTACAGGGAAGCACTACCTGGTAAATGCCCTGTGGTGGCCGGGTATTAACAAAGGGGTCCGTGATAGAATCGTTTGGGAGATGCAATGAACTATCTTTTGCCAGTGAATCCTGTGGGATTGTTGAGGTTACGGTTGCATCGTTACAGGAAATTATTGAAATGAAAATGACAGCATAAAAAACAATTATGCTGTGTTTTAACGAAGTCATACCTGCAATTTACAGTAATAAAAATCCCGCTGAATAAGCGGGATCTGACTGTTGAGAAAAGGTATTAGTCTAATACCTGTACGCCTTTAGCTATAAATTGCACTTCTTTTTCAGAGCCTTTTATCTTTTTGATTTCTTCTTTTGTTTTACCTGCATCTTCTGCAAAATGTTTCCGCTTTTCCTCAGATACTTCTTTTACACTTGCTGTTCCTTCAACAACAACGGTTCTTCCAACAAGGTCTTGTGGCATAAAGAAAGCATGATCTTTAGATTTTACTTTCAAAGCAGACCCATCCCTCTTTTCCAAAGTTATCCAACCCCATTGATTTACATACCTCTTTCACCTTGCCTGTAATCTTTCCTTCAAATGGGTTATTTGCCATTTTTGACTCTAATGCAGTAATGCTGATGGCTTCTCCATTAGCAGCGATTGTCTCGCCATAAACAACACCTTTTTGTGCTGGTTTAATTTCATCGGTCTCCTGTGCATTGGCGGCAAAAGCAATAAGTATAAGGGAAGAAAAAAAGATCCTTTTCATTTTTTGGTTTGATTGAATTGCAAATAAACTTGCAGAATGAATGTTTTTAATTGATTGTCCTCAGAAAAATGTTAAATAGCGGATAAAACGGTTATAGACCCCAAGAAATATTACTGAATAGGCGAATACTCCTTAAACAAATTCACTTTTGTTCCTTCTACTTGTCGCCGGTAGTCCTTCCACTTTGTATTAAAGAAATTATTTACTCTCTGAACAGCCAGGTTTATCATTTGTTCTGCATTTTTTACCAAGGCTTCTTCCTGGGTGGCTGGTGCAACGCTCTTACTGGTAATGTATTGCTGTGCGGTTTGAATAATATTCATTACCGATACCTGTGCAGGTCGCGAAATACCTTGCCTTTCACTCTGTCTGCCACTGATAAATTCACGAATAGCTTTTATGGAATCTCTCATAACAGTTGTTGCTTTTCGTAGCGAATCAACTTCTTTTCCTTCCAAACCTGCCAGTTGTGCTTGAACTTTTGTAAGTGTTTCTTCAGATTCCACTAACCTGTCAGTTGCAGTTGTTAACCTTTCTGTACTATTACGTAAGCGTTCCAGCATTCTACGTTGAGCAAGTTGCACTTCAAGGCTTTTCTTTAACCGCGGATCATCTTTTATGGTAACCATTGTTGAATCTGAATCTTTACCTAAGGTCACAACCACTTTATAAGTTCCGGGGAAAACCTGTAAGCCACCTGGTTCCGGTGCATCTTGCCGCGGTCTTGGTGAGCCGGGGAAACGGTAACCTCTTTCTTCCATTCCCCAATAC
>JBHENB010000093.1:0-7194 GCA_046262255.1 Chitinophagaceae bacterium | reverse complement strand
GTGCTTTTCCCAGTCAGCATCATGCAATATGCCTGCAAGCCACCATTTGTAAGCTTCTTCTTCAGTAAGATTTTCTTTTTCTAAAGCCCATGCTTTCATTACGGCTGCAACCTGCTTCATGTGCAGGCGAAGGCGGTCATTCTCCACCCAGTCATTTAATAATTGTAATGCTTCACTTTCAGTGATTACATTGCCTTTATTATCAGGATTGCCAAAGGATGTTCTTCCAAGTGGTTGTATTGCATCAGCCATAATACAATTGTTGGGCAAGTTACGGCTGTCTTTTTTGAATCTGAAATTGTCGGTTTCGACCTTAGAAAAGATAATCACAACAAACAACCATAAATACTTGCATGCGAAAGTGCCCCCATTTATACCTTTACATAATCTTCACAACTAATAGTATATCTTTACTCCGTACTCTGATTAACGACTCGATAAATTTCTTCCCTTATTCCGTAGAAGCTCATCCAGTCCTGATGATGAGAAGCTCTTAATTAAAAGAGCAATTTTAATCACAACAATTGAATTTTTTAAATGTTATTTGAACAATTAGGTCTTATTGCGCCTATACAAAAAGCACTAAGGACAACAGGATATACAACTCCTACACCTATACAACAACAATGCATTCCATTAGTGCTACAGGGTAAAGACCTTTTAGGGCTTGCACAAACAGGCACAGGTAAAACTGCTGCGTTCGCTATCCCGATATTACAAATGCTCCATAATCAAAATAAGAGCAAGGGCTACCGGCATATAAGTGCATTAATATTAACACCTACAAGAGAGCTGGCAGTGCAGATTCATGAAAGCTTTGCTACCTACGGACAGTACACAAACCTTAAACAGGAAGTGATCTTTGGAGGCGTGTCGCAACATACGCAAACGCTTGCCTTACGCAACGGTACCGATATATTAATAGCAACACCGGGGCGTTTATTGGACCTGATGAACCAGGGCTATGTTCACCTCGACCACCTGGAAATATTTGTACTGGATGAAGCAGACCGCATGCTGGACATGGGCTTTATACATGATGTAAAAAAGCTTATCAGGGAATTGCCGGTTCAAAAGCAAACTTTACTATTTTCTGCCACAATGCCGGGGCAGATCGCTGATTTATCTAAGTCTTTATTAAGGAACCCTGTAAGGGTAGAGGTTACACCAGCATCATCCACAGTGGAGATCATTGAACAATCAGTATTTTTTGTTAGCAAACAAAAAAAGCAAGACCTGCTGGTGCATTTGTTGAACAAAAAGAAAATGGCAAGTACGCTTGTATTTACCCGAACCAAGCATGGTGCTGATAGGGTGGTTAAGGAGCTTAAAAAAGCCAACATTCATTCTAATGCCATACATGGCAACAAATCGCAACCTATAAGACAAGCAGCATTGAATAATTTTAAATCGGGCAAGTTAAAAGTGTTGGTAGCTACCGATATTGCTGCAAGGGGTATTGATGTGGATGCGCTGGAGCAGGTGATTAATTTTGACCTGCCTGATGTGCCGGAAACTTATGTACACCGTATTGGGCGTACAGGTAGAATGGGTGCAGGCGGTAGTGCTTTTTCCTTTTGTGATGGCCGCGAAGAAATGAGCAATTTGAAATGCATCAATAAACTGATTGGTCAAAAAATACCTGCAATGGAACACCCGTTTGAAGCAAATGATACGACAATAACTGCGGTGCAAAATGCCATTCCACCACAACGGTTTAGAAGAAGAATAGTAAGTGCTAACTAAACCTTCTGTAACTGTTGATGGGTTTAGAACTACAGTAGGAATGAAAATTTGACCTAATTCCCAAAAATAATATCTTTATTGGTACGCCAACTTAGCTCAGCTGGCAGAGCATTTCATTCGTAATGAAAGGGTCGTCGGTTCGAATCCGATAGTTGGCTCAAGAAGTGTTGTTGTTGGTGAAGTGTAGACGAAAAGGTTTTTTCAATGGTCCGTATTTTTTTTAGCCTTCCATTTTATAAGTTTTGAAGTAAGTAGCTTCAAGCATACATTAGTCTGCTGCCAGCCATAACCCATCCATATTTAAAAGCAGTCCATATTCTTACTGTTTTACAAAGAGTTATGGGGGTACCTTTTAAAAAGTATCCTAAATTCTTGGCTCAATAGCCATTTAAACCTACTTTTGCGCCTCCAAAACAGTGCAAGCTGTATAGGAACAGTAAGTGGGATGGCACTGCTGTAAATTATCAACTGCTATTTGCAGAAGCCGATAGCGAAAATCTTTATATGAGTAAACTACATTTTATAACTAAACATGCGAATGCGGCTACCGTGCAACGTAATTGGTACGTTGTAGATGGTACCAATCAAACCGTGGGTCGTATGTGTGCCAGGATTGCTGCAATATTGCGCGGCAAAAACAAGGCATACTATACACCTCACGTGGACTGTGGCGATTATGTGATTATTACAAATGCCGACAAAGTAACATTTACCGGGAACAAGATGGAAGAAAAGATTTACATCAATTATTCCGGCTACCCCGGCGGTAAAAAGGAAGAAACAGCTGAAAAATTAATAAAACGCAGGCCTGAAGTAATAGTGGAAAGAGCAATTAAAGGCATGTTGCCAAAAAACCGTCTCGGCCGTAAAATGTACAAGAAATTATTTGTGTATGCAGGGGATGCACATCCTCACACTGCACAACAACCAAAGGAGCTTAAATTTTAGGCCCTCTAACTCCAATGGGGAGGTCAGCTAAACGCACAAAGCCAGAAGTTAAATTGTTGCAATTGGTTGATGGGTTCAAATAAATGTAAAATTGTAAATAAATGCCCGACCTCTCTCTCCAGTTGGAGAGGGCATGAGGGTGAGGCTTTTGAATAATGGAAAAACAAAGAAATGGCGTCGGACGTCGGAAGGAAGCTGTAACAAGGGTATTTCTTTCAAAAGGCAGCGGAAACATCACTATCAACGACAAAAACTATAAAGTGTACTTTCCTCTTGTGTATTTACAAAACCAGGTGGAAAGACCATTAAAAACTGTAGAGTCGCTTGATAAGTTTGATGTTAAGATAACTGCTGCAGGTGGGGGTGTAAAAGGCCAGGCAGAAGCTGCAATGCTCGGAATTGCCCGTGTTTTGATTGATATAAACCCTGAGTTTCGTCCGCCACTAAAAGCTGCAGGTCTTTTAAAACGTGACCCACGTTCTGTTGAGCGTAAAAAATTTGGTCATAAAAAAGCCCGCAAGAGCTTCCAGTTTAGTAAGAGGTAATCGGCCCTTTCTAACTCCTCCCAAAGGGGGAAGACAGCCAACTGCACAAAACCACAAGTTCAATGTTGCATTGGTTGATAGGTGAGTAATAAAGTTGAAAATATTCCAAAGCCCGGCCTCCCTCTCTGTTGGAGAGGGAACGAGGGTGAGGCTTTTTTAAAATCATATTTAATGGAACAAAACACATCCCTTCAACAACAACTCCTTGATGCTGGTGTACACTTTGGTCACCTGCGCAAGAAGTGGAATCCAAAGATGTTGCCTTACATTTTTGCTGAGAAAAAAGGTATTCATATTATAGACCTTAATAAAACAACCGAATGCCTGCAGGAAACTGCCGCCGCATTAAAACAAATAGCACGAAGTGGAAAAAAAATATTATTCGTTGGCACAAAAAAACAGGCAAAGGATATTGTTAATGAATGTGCACAACGTGTAAACATGCCTTTTGTTACGGAAAGGTGGCTTGGTGGTATGTTGACCAACTTCAATACGGTGCGCAAGAGTGTAAAAAAAATGCAGAGTATTGAGAAAATGCTCGGTGACGGAACATTCGATAGCATCACAAAAAAAGAACGTTTGACATTAAGCCGGGATAAGGAAAAAATGGAGAAAGTGTTGGGAGGCATTTCTCAATTAGGCCGTGTGCCCGCAGCATTGTTCATTGTAGATATTGGCCATGAGCACATTGCTTTAGCAGAAGCCAGGCGTTTAGGCATTACCACTTTTGGCGTAGTGGATACCAATTGCGATCCTAATAAAGTGGATTTTGCCATACCCGCAAATGATGATGCTACAAAGTCCATTGCTATTGTTACCAATTATATCACCGCAGCTATTGCAGAAGGTTTGGCGGAACGCCACGCGGCGAAAGATGACGAAGGTGAAGAAACTGCAACTGACCAGGACAACGAAAGAAGGGCGGCACGTTTAGAAGCAGAAGCGCAGGCCGAAGGCAGTCGTGGACGTGGTCGGGGAGGTCCGGCACGTGGAGGCAGTCCGGGCGGCCCGGGCGGTGCTGGTAGTGGACCGCGGCGTCGTTCACCAAGTAGTGGTGGCGGTGCAAGAAGACCAGGTGGAAGGTAGCAGCCCCCTATCCCCCGAAGGGGAACTTAGCGTTGATCAAACACTTTTATTAAAGAACAGTTCTTTGTTTCTATAGCTCTATAATTATGTAACAAGCAACCGTCTTCTATCTGCTTCTGTTGCCCGCCCGGATGAACCGTTCGGACGGGCGTCGCACTCTTGTGCAATTAGTTCTTTATTCAACATTTTTTAAATTTTCCTTCTGAGTAGAAAAGCTACAATTCAGAAGGATTAAATTCCTTCCCTTCGGGGAGGTTAGGAGGGGCCATGACAATAACAGCACAGGATATAAATAAACTTCGCCAGGCAACCGGTGCCGGCATGATGGATTGCCGTAAAGCATTAACAGAAACCGGTGGTGATTTTGAAGCAGCTATTGACTGGTTGCGCAAGCAAGGTCAGAAAGTGGCAGCAAAACGCAGCGATCGTGAAGCAAAAGAAGGTGTGATAATAGCAAAAACCACCGATGATAATAAAACCGGCATTATAGTTACTGTTGCATGCGAAACAGACTTTGTTTCTAAAAATGCAGACTTTGTTGCTTTTGCGCAAACCATTGCAGATGCAGCAATCAAAAACAACGTACAGAATATTGAAGAATTAAATAGCACAGAGGCTGGTGGTTCAAAAGTTGCTGATCTTATTAATGATAAACTTGCTTCCATCGGTGAAAAAATTGGCATTAACCGTTTTGAAAGAATAGAAGCTTCTTATGTTGCTTCATACATTCACGGTGCTTACCGTATGGGTGTGTTGGTAGGGTTTAATAAAGAAGTTTCTGAAGCAGGGAAAGATGTAGCAATGCAAATTGCAGCTATGAACCCTGTTGCTGTTGACCAGCAATCAGTGCCTGCAGAAATTGTAGCCCGTGAAAGAGATATTGTGATGGAGCAGATAAAACAAGACCCAAAAATGGCAGGCAAGCCAGAACAAATGCTGAGCAAAATTGCCGAAGGAAAATTAAATTCTTTTTTTAAAGAAAGCACATTAACAGCACAGGCATTTGTAAAAGACAGCAGCAAAACAGTTGGTGATTATTTAAAAAGTATTGATCCGGAACTGAAAGTGGTTGAATTTAAGAGAGTCGCGTTAGGTTAACTGGTATAAATTTTTTTGAAGCCGGAATTTTGTTCCGGCTTTTTTGTTTACCAAGTATTATATATTTTATATTTAGATTCTATTCATACTCTCTATGGCAAACAATACTGACTGGGCGCAGGCACTTAAGCCATTAATAAAAAAATATAAAGGCAAAAAACATCCTTTGGAATATAATAATATTTACCAGCTATTAGTGATGGTAGTGTTATCTGCACAAGATTCCGACAGGCACATTAATTCACTTGCCCCAGAATTGTTCAAAGTATTTCCGAATATGGAAACTCTTAGTCGTGCAACACCCGAAATGCTTTATTCATACATAGGAAAAGTGCGGAATTTTGCAAACAAGGCAAAGTGGCTTACAGCAATTGCGCAACAAATAAAAAAAGATAAAAACATACCGCTTACAATGGAAGCACTAATTGAATTGCCGGGGATTGGAAGAAAATCTGCTAATGTTATTATGCGTGAAGCCAGTGTAAAAGCGGAAGGAGTAATGGTAGACCTGCATGTAGTTCGTGTAGCACAACGTTTAGGAATTGCAGATAGTGATGATCCTAAAAAAATTGAACAACAGATAATGGCTGTAATACCACAGAAAGATTGGGGAGAAGCCGGTATGGCTATTTCTTTTTTAGGAAGAGAAACCTGCCGCCCCTCACATCCTCAGCATGAGGAATGTGTGATGAATAGTGTTTGTGAATTTTATAAGGGTCAATATAAAATTAAAAAACGTGATTAGGCTCAATAACTGATTTCTACGGAATTACAACTTCCAAATTGTACTGTAACAGATCCAGTGATTGTATCTCTTCCTTGTCTCCATGTTTTGTAAGTGTAAGTACCTGCAGGCAAATCAAAATCCATTGAGCCACCGTAAGGGTAACATAATGGATCGCCATTACCACCCCAACTTTCATTTAAAATTTTTGTTTCATTATTTATATTTATATAGATAAGGTTATAAACTAAATCCCTTGTCCAAAACCATACAGAAGAATTGGATGGCAGCGGTGGTGGAGGCGGTATTGGATATACGATTATCTGAATAGTATCTTTCGAATAAAGCCCGCCATTATCTATTATAATTAGTTCAAATTGATATAGTCCATGAACAAGTTTATTAATAATTGTTTTTACTGAATCAGTTTTGGAAATATGAAATGAAGAAGGCCCGTAAATTTTATTCCATGAATAAGAAACTATATTTCCATCAGGATCAGAAGAATTACCGCCATTAAGTATTGTACTGTCAATTGGCAATGTAATTGTTTGATCAGCTCCTGCATTGGCAATAGGTGGTTTATTAACCGATGGCGGGGGCGGGGGCGTTGTTACCTGCACTGGTTCTTTTTTGCAGGAAGCAAATTGAATGAATGCAATACCAAAGAAGAAATAAAAAAGCAGTGCAGGTATTTTAAATTGGATGCTCATAATAAATGTTGAGTAATTAATTTCTTGCATGGTATAATGATTTGCCATTACTGTTCTTGTTCCTGTAATGGTATTTCTCCACTACCCCATGTTTTCAATTCAATAGAGCTATTACTTCAAAAAATTTAATTGTTTCAGGATATTAGCACTTACTTTATTTCCCATAAACCAACCCTGATCAACAGAATGTTGGTAATGAATGCCGCCATATACCCGTGAGTTGCCCATATCCAGGCCCAATTGCTCCAACGACGGATAGCTACGGGCAGGTAGGGATAAATAATCGTAATAATTTATTGTAAATGAAAAGTTTTCTCCAAACACACTTGTGAGC
>JBHENB010000092.1:6816-7232 GCA_046262255.1 Chitinophagaceae bacterium | reverse complement strand
GTTGAGGGGCTGTATGTTTTTAGTTTCAAATACTCTAAAAATCTCACCAACTCTTTTTTATTTACATTATTTAAAACAAACTCAACTGCATTTTCCTGTTTCTGTGGCAACTCCGAAATAGTACTTGGTTTTGTTTGTTGATCACTAACCTGCATCAGTGACTTACTGTGAAAGTGAACACTGGCTATACCTTTTGTACTCAGCGTTATTTGGTTTATCACTTCTTTGTTCGCTGGAAAATGCCATTGTTTTTTGCTTTGACTCCATCTTGCACCTGTAATGTTTTTAATAATTGCATTTAGCGGTGGGTGATAATTAAAGCTGGCAAATAATCTTTCCTGCCCTTTGTGTTCAGAAATGTTTAAAACAATTTCCTTTTCAATCATTTAATAAATATACCTCCGGAATTTCTTAAA
>JBHENB010000092.1:0-6720 GCA_046262255.1 Chitinophagaceae bacterium | reverse complement strand
GCTATTATCCGGTGGGGCAGGAATGAAAGTTTTATGTGGTGCCTGCTTCATCATCTGGTGAATAATGCCGGCTTCGGTAGCTACAATAAACTCTTGTGCAGGTTCTTTCTTTGCATACAATAATAATTGGGTTGTAGAGCCTATAAAATCTGCAATGCGCAGTACAGGTTCTTCACATTCGGGGTGGGCAATCAACTTTGCATTGGGGTGGCGCACCTTTAGCCTTGTGATTTTCTGCAGACTAAATATTTCATGAACCATACAGGCGCCATTCCACAGCAACATATTTCTGCCCGTTATTTTATTTATCCAGGCCCCTAAATTTTTATCAGGGGCAAATATTATCTTTTGATCTTTAGGGAAGCTTTCCACAATTACTTTGGCATTACTACTGGTGCAGATAACGTCAGTTAATGCTTTAATACCGGCACTGCAGTTTATATAAGAAATTACAATATGATCCGGATGCTGCTCCCGGAATTTTTTAAAAAGAGCAGGCGGGCAGCTTTCACTTAAAGAACACCCCGCCTTTAGATCGGGAATAACAACCTTTTTTGTAGGATTTAAAATTTTAGCGGTTTCTGCCATAAAGTGTACGCCGGCAAAAACAATCATATCTGCTTCTGTTTTTTCTGCCTGCTGTGCTAATCCTAAACTGTCCCCAATATAATCCGCTATATCCTGAATATCCGGCTCCTGGTAAAGGTGTGCCAGTATAATTGCATTCTTTTCTTTCTTCAACCGCTCTATTTCTGCAAACAAATCAAGAGTGGGATCAATATCAATATCTAAAAAACCCCTTTCATCTACTTCGTTTTTTGTGGCTATCAACAATTCTTCCTGCATATAATAATAAATAATACTCTTATTTTATTAAATAAACCTATTACTACTATGGCTGTGAATTAGTGAACAAGTTTTTATATAAAGATTCTGTCTATAAAAACATACAGCTATCCACATTACAGTAAAACCTATAAACATCAAAATTATGGAATACAGGGTATTTCAGCCCTTTTCTACATCCCTGTTGATATCCGTGTATGGATAAATAAACCAGGAATTTAATATTATTGTATTGTGAGTAGCGATAGAATAACTTTCACATAAATGAAGCAACAGCATCTATTTGATATTCCAAATTAACTTCCCGACAAAATATAAGGTTACTATTTGTGTTATCCCTATGCTTGTTCAACAAAAAAACCGGGCAATTAACATGAATATTTAATTCAATTTCTAAACACTTAACCTTAATTACGTATAACTCATTTAATGCCAGATTTTTGAACAGTTTAAACCCGTTTGCGCTTAAACCCATTTGCCTTATTTTTGCCGCCCAACTTTGAAGATTTTTTAATTAACTCTTATTATGTCAGATATTCAAAAGATACGGGATAAATATGCCCGTTGGGCTGTAATTGCCATAGCCCTATCTCTTTTAGGATTTATTTTAATGGATGCTTTTTCAGGACGGGCCAATATATTCGGTGGCACTTCCACTACAATTGGAAAAATAAATGATAAAAAAATAGACTATATAGATTTTGAGCAAAAAGTAAAAGCTCAGGAAGAAGTAGCACGCCAGCAAGGGTACGATATGGGCGATGCCGGCCGGCAGCAGATAATTGAAACTGTGTGGAATCAGGAAGTGACACAGACATTAATGCAGGACGAATTTGAAGAATTAGGGTTGACTGTAGGTAAAAAAGAATTAAATGAATACTTGTTTGGTAATAATCCACCACAGGATTTAAGGCAAAGATTTTCTAATCCTACTACAGGAGAGTACAACTCACTGGAAGCCCAACAGTTTATCAACAACATAAAAAAAAGCGGCAAAGCAGAAGATAAGGCTCAGTTAAATGAATATTTAGGAAGTCTTGAAACCAACCGTCTAATGGAAAAATACACTACTCTTTTAACCAATACCACCTATTATGCAAAATGGTTTTTAGAAAAACAAAACAGCGATAACAGCCTTATTGGAGGAGTATCTTACATAAGTGTGCCTTACGGAACAATTTCTGATAGCGCAGTTAAAGTAAGTAACGATGAAATTGAAGATTACATCAACGAACATAAAAAAGAATTTGAGCAAAAAGAAGAAACCCGCTCTATCGCCTATGTAAATTTTAATGCGGCGCCGACCGCCGCCGATAGCGCAACTGTAAGAACACAAGTCCAGGATTTAAAGTCACAATTCCTGCTTGCTACAGACCAAACATCTTTTATAGCACAACACGGTAGCCAAATACCCTTTTTTGATGGATATGTTGCCAAGTCAAAAATACAGATGCCGGTAAAAGACTCACTTTTTAGCTTAACCAAGGGTGCTGTTTATGGCCCGTACCTGGATGGCCCGAATTATGTGCTGGCAAAAATGATAGACAGCAAGCCGTTACCCGACTCTGTAAAGTGCAGGCATATTTTACTGGGAACAATTAACCCCCAAACCGGCCAGCCAATTATGGCGGATAGCATAGCAAAGATGAGGATTGATAGTATTGCTGCAGCTATTAGAGGAGGAGCCAACTTTGATACACTGGAAACACGATATACTACAGATGTTTCGGCGCACCAGCAAAAAGGAGTTATGACCTTTTCCTCAACAGACATACAGGGACCGAACTTTGCAAAAGAATTTGGAGATTTTATTCTCTTAAGTGGAAAACCCGGAGATAAACAAACAGTAAAGACCAGCTTTGGCTGGCATTATATAGAAATTTTGGAGCATCAAAATGTTGAGGCTCATTATAAAATAGCATACCTGGCAAAGCCCATTGTAGCAAGTACGGAGACAGACAATGCTGCCAGCAATCAGGCAAATATGTTTGCAGGAGAAAGCAGGAATTTGAAAGCATTCAATGCTAACTGGGAAAAAAATCTTAGAAGCAAGGGCTATAACAAAATAGTTGCAGCAGATATACGGGAAAGCGACTATTCTATTACAGGTATTGGTGCTTCCCGGCCCTTTGTTAAAGCTATATTTAGTGCTGACGAGGGAGATGTATTGCAACCGGAACGTGTGGCAGACAATTATGTGGTTGCTGTAATAACCGAAGTAAACGAAGCCGGGGTACAAAGTGTAAGTAAAGCCCGGGGATTGGTAGAGCCGATTTTAAGGAATAAAAAGAAGGCGGCACTAATAAAACAAAGAATTGGTACTATATCCACTCTGGAATCCGCTTCTGCAAAAATCAACCAGCCAATACAAACGGCAGACAGCATTCGGTTTAACGGAAACAATGCTGTATTTGGATACGAACTAAAGGTAATAGGCGCTGTTTTTAGTTCTGCAAACAAAGGAAAAGTAGTTTCTGAGGCAATAGAAGGGCAAGCAGGCGTTTATGTTTTGCGTGTTGATAATATTACCGCAACACCGGTAGTGAATGCAAATATTGAACAACAACGGCAAATGCTGCAAATGCAGGCAAGGCAGGCAATGATGTATCGTTCGCCCGTGCAAGGCTTAAAAGCTGCAGCGGATATAGAGGATAACAGGGCAAAATTTTATTAGGACCCTTACAATAATCATTCAAGCCGCACTCTGCGGCTTTTTTGTTTGCGTTTACTTAGCAAATACAAGTTTAATTTCGCATCTATGAACAATGTGATAGTTAACAAAGTGGCAAGCAGCGGGTTAATAACACTTGATCTTGAAAAATATTTACCTGCCGGCGAGTTTGTAACTTTTGATCTGAAAGACCATCTTTTTATGGGATTAATATTGAAAGAAAAAGATTTTAGGGAAGCACTGAAAAATACAAATTGGGAAGAGTACAGGGATAAGAATATTTCGGTAACCTGTAGTGTAGATGCCGTGATCCCGGTATGGGCATATATGCTTACATTTTCTTACTTGCAGCCGGTTGCAAAAGATATTTTTTTAGGAACGGCATCCCAAATGCATCAACATCTTTTTTTAAAAAACATTGAATCCATAAACACAGGCGAGTTCTCTGATCAAAAAGTGGTGGTAAAGGGGTGTGGCGAAACCCCAATTGATAATGCAGCGTATGCAGAAATAACAAAAAAACTGCGGCCTGTTGCTAAGAGTATTATGTATGGTGAGCCCTGCAGCACAGTACCTGTTTATAAACAATCGCTAAAATAAAAACTCCCGCACAACGGCAGGAGTTTTTTTCATAATCATTTCTATATTGTTTTCTTATTCCTTCTCCAGGCTTTTATCAATAATGTAAACAAGACTAGCCCGGTGTGCTTTTGTTTCTTCGTTTGGTGAAGAAGCAGTTGCCAACATTACTTTTATCTTTTTTACCGCATTCAGCGCCGCCGCCTTTGATATGTTATCATACCCGGGGGTTTTAAAATTAGCAATATTAGATACTTGTTTCACGAATTCTGTTTGCAGGTTTTGTCTGAAGATGCTTACGGCGGTTTTCAGGTCTTCTGCAAAAATTGCATTAGTAAGATCAGCCAGTACACTTGCCCCGCTATATTGGTTACCATAAAGGCGACTATCACTCAAACGACGCAAAGTAACAGGGTGCAATAAATGTGTTAATGCAGCGCTGTATTGTTGGCCAAGATAAATATCAGTAAGCTTAGGATCTTTTGTACTGGAAAAGAAGTTGAACCCCCGGCGAAACTGCTGTACTTTTACGTCTCCGGCCGGAACGCAGCCAATAATGGCAATAGCCATTACAAAAAACAGCAGTGTTTTTTCTCATACAATTAGTTGAACTATTTAGATGAAAATAGTGAAAGGAGAGGTTCTATATTTGCCGTTCAAATAATTTCTTTAAAACCATCCGCGTTTTTTAAAGACGAAAAGCATTCCAACCATTATCAATAACATTAGGCCAACCGCTGTATAAAAACCCCATTCATTATGTGCGGTAGGAATGATATCAAAATTCATCCCAAAGATTCCTCCGATAACCGTTGCGGGAGCCAAAATGCATGTAACAATAGCCATCACCTTCATTACCTCATTCATTCTAAGATTTACATTGTTAATATAAAGGTCCTGCATGCTAAGCATAACATCACGATAGTTTTCACTTAAATCAAAAGCTTGGATAATGTGGTCGTGCACGTCCTTAAAATATTTTGTCGTTTGGTCGTCAAGCAATTCGCTTTCACTGCGTATTACGCCTGCGATCAGATCTCTCACCGGCCCTATATTTTTCTTCAAAACAATTAATTCTTTACGTAACTGATTAATTCGTGCCAGGGACCTGGTGTTACTGTTCCTTATTATTTCTTCTTCCACATATTCCAGGCGTTCGCCCAATTTTTCCATTACAATAAAATAATTATCAACAATCAGGTCCAGCATTGAGTAGCACAAATAATCTGCACTGCGATGCCTCACTTTGCTGTTATGCTGTTTTAGTTTTTCACGTATTGGGTTAAACACGTCTTTTTTTGGATCTTCCTGGAAGGTAATAACGAAATCCTTTCCCAATACAATACTTATCTGCTCCTGCTCTACCGTCTGTGAGGCGTCGTTAAAATAAAGCATGTTTAACAGACAGTACAAAATAGCATCTACTTCATCCATCTTTGGGCGTTGGTTGATGCTTAGTATATCTTCTGCTATAAGCGGATGTATGTCGTAGCGGATGCAAAAGTTTTCAACGTCATTTTTCCGCAAACCATCGATATTAATCCAGGTGATATGCTGGTTGCCTTTAAAGGCAAAACAGTCTTCAATTGTTTTTAATTCGTACTCATGCAATTCTTCTGCATTATAATCATAGGCGGTGATCAGCATTAAAGGGGCATCCTTGCGTGTAACATCCGCATTGGGATTTGCATTAAGGATTTGCCGCGTTCTTTGTGTGCCAAACACATGAAATGGAACGATGTAACGCAAGTATTTTTTGGATGCCTTTGTAACATTCATAAGTATTAAACCTTACTTAACCAATGAATTATAATAAACCACCATTTTTTCAAACTTATCATCAAGCGAGACTTTATCCTTTGCTATTTGGCTATAGTAGCTTTCCGGTTCCGGCTTTTTATTAGCAAGCACAGCGGGCAAGTCCTTCGGGTGTTTCACCCGGAACATGGTGTTGTTATAAAGAACAAAATATTTTTCAGTAGTTTTTATGCGTTGTTCGATTGTCGCCGATCCGTACGGTGTTTGTTCTGATAAATTCTTGTTATATAATTTATATAATGAAGCTGGCTGCCCCGTATGCAGCCACAAATACCAGCCACTTTTAATCTGTGCTGTTACAGGCAAAAAGGTGGAATGAATAAACCGATAATTTTCATTGGTAATGGCATCTGTTAATATAACTTTCCTGATAGTGGATTTGGCAATTAGCTCTCTCCCCAATTCGTCGATATAATAAACAGCGTTATCTAACAGGTTTAATTTAAGCATTACCCTCCTTATTTCCTTACCATTTTTTAATACAATGTAGCTGCTGGTCCACTCATCATTAAAAAAAAGTGAGCCTTTTACCAACCTTACAAATTTTGCAGTAACAAAAGGCTCTCCGCCAATACTATAAAACAATCCCTGGGACATTACATTTATGTCTCCTTTACTAACATCAACAACACGCTGTGCTGAAGAAATAGTAAAACATTGCAGAAGAAGAAGTACAAAAGAGTATCGCATGATGCGTTTATTTAGAAAAGTACAACATCTTTTTATATTGAGCACTTAGCCTGTTAGTAAAACAGTTTGATTACGAAAGTAACAACAAAGCTTTACGTAAATCTTCAGGAGTATTT
>JBHENB010000091.1:0-7249 GCA_046262255.1 Chitinophagaceae bacterium | reverse complement strand
GTGTTAATTAGGTAGGAATGCAAAAATATTTAGTACTAAATTTAAAGAAATTTGGGTGAATTCATAAACACCTGATGAGCGGATAAGCACAATTTTTGTTTTAGATTGGACTATGAAAAAAATTCTGGCCTTTTCTGTTCTTGTGCCTTTAATCCTGTCCTCCTGTGCGGAAATTCGGGATCCGGATTTTCGTAGATTGGAAAATTTTGAAATTAAGAAATTCGGACTGCAGGAAACCACCGTTGGCTTTTACGCAACTTTTTTCAACCCAAATAGCTTTACAGTTAACGTAAAGGCCTTTGACCTTTACCTGGATTCGGTGTATGTTGGAAAATTTAATCAGCCTCAACCAGTGGACGTTAACAGGAGTGCTGAATTTTCTATTCCACTCGAAGGAGGTATTTCATTTAAAACAGCAATGGACCTTAATTTACCCAGGTTAGCTGGTAAAGAAGTATTGATAAATGCCAATGGCTCAGTAAAAGTTGGAAAAGCGGGATTGTATATTATTAAAGCAGTGGACTATAAAGGGAAGCATATTTTAGATAAAAACTTATTCAAAAGTTCAGGGGGAACAGGGAATTAATGCTTTTGGATACCGCCGCCATCTTCCGGTTTCTTACAGCATTTAGGCAATCTTTTATAAGAATCATCATTAGCAGGTATCTCATCGGCATCATATCCGGCATTGGCTATAGCAGTTTTAATTTCTTCCGAATTTATCCGGTCAGTGATGTATTTAACTGTAGTTTCTTTTCGCTTTACATTCACAGTAATAGTTTGAACTCCGTCATAACGATTTAGGTACGTTTCAATCTTCTTTTTACACATCTCGCACTGTACAGTAGGAGTTATAATTTTTATAGTTTGAACAGGCTTAACCTGGGCAGAAGCTCCAATAGAGAAAAGGCCGGCAGCAAATAAGGAGAACAGGAATTTCTTCATTAAGGGGATTTACAGGCGAAATTAATATATGCCATTCCAGTTTGCGGGGTCTTGCCGCCATTTTAACAAAACTTCTTGCTCCTGTGGAGTGGTTGTTCCTTTCTCTTTTGCCAATTCTAAAATAGTTTCATAGTCAGTAAGAGAATGTACAGGAACTCCTGAAGCTGTAAAAGCATTGGTTGCAGCATCAAAGCCATAATTAAAAATGGAAACCATACCAATTACTTCAACACTGTTTGTTCTTAATACTTCTACTACCTGCAAACTGCTTTTTCCTGTAGATATAAGGTCTTCTATTACAACAGCTCTTTGCTGAGCCACAAACTCTCCTTCTATTTGGTTTCCTAACCCATGTTCCTTTGGTTTGGAACGAACATAGATCAAGGGTAACTTTAATTGATCAGCAATCATTGCACCCCACGCAATTCCGGCAGTTGCCACTGCTGCAACAACTTCTGCATCTCCAAATTTTTCAAAGACAACATTGCACAGCTCGCTTTTAATGTAGTCGCGAATCATTGGATGCGATAGCACCCTTCTGTTGTCGCAATAAATAGGACTTTTCCAACCGCTTGCCCACGTGTAGGGATATTGCAGGCTCAACTGAACAGCCTTTGCCTGAATCAATTTTTCAGCAGTCATTGCAGCATCGGTCATGGTGCGAAGATATTGCGCATTGATTTCCAATGTAAAAAAACGATTTCACTCTTTATCTTATGCTGCAGAGCTAACTACATTTGTATCATGTACAAGATATATTTCAACGATAAACCGGTGATATTAAGCAGTAAGGAAACGCTGGAATACCGGCAGCAAGAGAATACATTATTTTATGAAGGTTTAAATATTCAGAACATCCAGCAATTAATTCATCAGATACATCAGCCGCAAATAAAGTCAGCAGTTTTTTTACATAACAGTGAGGACGAATTATTCCAATTATTTAAAAATGAATTTTCGTTCATACAAGCTGCAGGGGGGTTAGTGTATTCTTCCCAAAAAAATTTATTGCTTATTTTCCGGAGGGGAAAATGGGACTTGCCAAAGGGAAAAATAGATGCAGGAGAAGATTTTGAAACCTGTACAGTACGTGAAGTAAAAGAAGAAACCGGACTGAAAAATGTTGATCTGCAACAACCGCTTACCATTACTTATCATACATATAGGGAAAAAGAGAATTATATATTGAAGGAATGCAATTGGTTTTTATTATTTGCTAACGAAGAGCAGGTTTTAACGCCACAAATTGAAGAAGATATTGAAAAGTGCGAATGGGTAAGCTTACATGACTTAAATCCCTATTTGGAAAAAGCACATCAGTCCGTAAAAGATGTAATCAACACAGGTATCAAAGAGATGAACAAAAATAGTTAGATGCTCTGCAATACTATGCCGGGCACAAACTGAGCTACATTTCCACCATTGCGTATAACATCTCTAACCAGGGTGGAAGCTACAGAAGTAAACTGCGGGGAACAGGTAAGAAATACAGTTTCAATATGCCCGTCCATACTGCGATTCATGTCTGCAATTGCTTTTTCATATTCAAAATCGCTAACGTACCGTATGCCACGTAAAATATACTTTGCGTTCACTCTTTTACAACATTCTACAGTTAATCCTTCATAAACAACAACACTAACACGTGGCTCATTCTTAAAAATTTCTTTAAACCATTTGCTTCGTAGCTCTGCCGCAAACATTGGTTGTTTGTTAGCGTTTACGCCAATGCCAATTATTAATTTGTCAAATAGCCCCAGGGATCGCTGAACAATATCAATATGCCCAAAAGTAACAGGATCAAATGTGCCGGGAAATAAGCAAATACGCATGAATAAAATAAATATTGAAATTATATTTATTTTCTTTCAGCCGCAAGTAAATAAAGCACTGCCATTCTTATTGCCACACCATTTTCTACTTGTTGCAGGATAATGGATTGTTCGCTGTCAGCCACATCACTGTCTAACTCCACTCCTCTGTTTATAGGGCCAGGATGCATAATGGTGATTTCTTTTGAAAGGCTGTCTAACAGTCTTTTGTTGATTCCATATACAAGGCTGTATTCTCTAAGTGAAGAAAACAACACCTGGTTCTGGCGTTCTAATTGTATGCGAAGAACATTTGCAACATCGCACCATTGCAGTGCCTCTTTTAGATTGTATTCCACACGCACATCAAATGCCTGAGAGATATATTTAGGAATGAGCGTAGGTGGTCCGCATACTGTAACTTCTGCACCCATTTTTTTAAGTAAATGAATATTGCTTTGTGCTACACGACTGTGCATTATGTCGCCTATCAAAGCCACTTTTATTCCTTGCAGGGTATTAAATTTCTCCTGTATGGAAAAAGCATCTAAAAGTGCCTGGGTTGGATGCTCATTCACACCGTCACCGGCATTAATGATGGCTGCTGGAATATGCTGTGCAAGAAAATGAGGGGCGCCGCTGGCGCTGTGGCGTATGACTACCATATCCACTTTCATGGACAATATGTTATTTACAGTATCCAGCAAAGTTTCTCCCTTGGAAACCGATGAACCAGACGAACTGAAATTAATAACATCGGCGGATAAACGCTTTTCTGCTAATTCAAATGAAATTCGGGTTCTGGTTGAATTCTCAAAAAAAAGATTAACAATAGTAACATCTCTCAGTGTTGGAACTTTTTTTATAGGTCGTTGTAGAACTTCTTTGAATTGTTGCGCTGTTTGTAAAATAAGTGAAATGTCCTGCTGGCTGAGATCTTTAATGCCAAGAAGGTGTCGTGAAGAAAGGGCCATTAAAGGTCAAAGATATGGAAAGGGGGTTAATGGGTTTAAAGTTTGAAGTTTAAGGTTTCGCCCTGTTGTAGCATACGTAAATAACAAAAAAATAAAAACTTGTAAACTTGTCAACTTATAATCCTTAGCACTTGTTCAAACTAACACCACCTCATCCCTGCCATGCTTTTCCAGCCAAAATACTTTTACCTTTTGTGAGATGATTGAATCTATTGATCTGCCGGTATAATCTGGTTGAATGGGAAGCTGCCTGCTATAGCGCCTGTCTATTAACACGGCAAGTTCTACCTTCCCTGGTCTGCCAAAGTCCATCAAGGCATCTAAAGCGGCACGAATAGTTCTGCCTGTGTACAATACATCATCTACTAAAACCACTTTTTTGCCTTCTATAGAAAAACCAATATCTGTTTTGTTTGCAATGTGCAATTCCTTACCAATATCATCCCGGTAAAAAGTTATGTCCAGTTTGCCATATAACAAGGATTGATTTTTCACTTCAGAATTAATTTCTCTTACTATTCTGTCCGATAAATAAACACCCCGGGGCTGCAAGCCAATCAACACAATATTTTCCAGGCCAGCATTATTCTCAATAATCTGATTTGCCAACCGTTTTACTGTAAGGCTTATTTGCTGGGCGTTAAGAATAGATTTCAAGCAATTACATTAATGGATAAAAATACTTTATGAGTATTAGATTTTAACAAAAAAAGGCCGGCAATGCCGGCCTCTATTTGTTTGAGAACAAACTACTACTTATTTGTTAGCACCAAAATGATAATACAAACTAAAAGACAAAACCCTGTTTTTGTATTTGCCTTCGTCGTTAGGAGCATCTGCATCGTAAATATTTGAGAATCCCATATTATAACGGGCACCTAACCCTAAACCAATACGGCTCAAATAACCTATACCAGCACTGGCTGAAAAATCTGTTTTTTTCATATCATCCTTCAAATCAACTTCTGTGCTTCCTGGACCATCTTGCTCGCCTTTCAAAAGAAAGCCTATTTGAGGTCCTAATTCACCCCAAAAGCCACCGGGAGATTGTAATTGAAACATCAGGGGAACGCTCAAATAGTGAAAATCATATTCAAAATTTTGAGTGCTTGCTCCTACTGTTGTACTTACTTTGCTCCCCTGACCGTTGTAAACTAATTCAGGTTGAAAACGTAAATTACCCCCAAGAGGTACGTTTACAAAAACACCAGCGTTGAAAGAGGTTTTCATATTGGTGTTTAAGGGATTCGTCTGAGAATCATCATCAATTTCCAAAGTGGGCATGTTAACACCGGCTTTTATTCCAAAGCGGGGAGTAACTGCCATTTCTGTTCTTAAAACTGGTTGGTCTTGAGCAAAAACGCCCAACCCAATAAGTACTGTTAACGTAAAAAGGCTGATTTTTTTCATAAAATATAAATTTCGTTGTGCAAAGATTGTAATAAAGAGATTAATAATCAAAGGAATATACGTTAAAATGTAACTAACGGTTTTAATATGCGTTCCAAAGCTTCGCAATTATTGAGATTTTGCTTTATGAGCCGCATCAAACATATAGAAGACACTTATCTGGAAAACCCTGTTTTGTATTTTGTTTGTTCTTTCTTCATTAATGTCGCTTAAACCAAGATTATAGCGACCGCCAAAGCCAAAACCCGAGTTTGTTAAATAATTTAGCCCAAAACCCACCCCAACATCTACTTTCTTAAATTCATCATCTACATCATCTTCATTGCCGGCATCATCCTCCAGATTTGCTCCTACCAGAAAACCAACGTAGGGACCAGCTTCCAGGCGAAAGCCATTGTTGAACATGTATTGAACCATTACGGGCACATTGAGGTAGCTTAAATTCCAGGTATACTCACCCAATGGTCCAAGATCGGCTTCAGCCCCTTGTGTAGAAAACTGTAATTCCGGCTGAAGAGCCCATTGAGGGGCAAGGTGTATGTGAGCCAACCCCCCAACATGAAAGCCGGTTTTCATGTCTGTTCCGTCCTCATCACCTTCTGTATTCCAATTAGCAAGGTTAATTCCACCTTTTAAGCCAAACACAGCACCAGTTTGCGCTAATAAAGCTGAACTAATTAGTACAGCAGTGATAAGTAAGCTTAGTTTTTTCATAAATAAAGTATTTTCCACAAGTATGCAAAAAAAAGGCCGCAATTAAATGCGGCCCTTTAAAAGTTGTTTATTACCAGACTAATATCTGCTGTTTGCCCCGAAGAAATAGCCTATTCCTATTCCAAAATACCTGCTTTTGGATTTAGTACCTTCATCAGGACTAATATTGGAGAGGCCCTGATTAAAGTTTGCCTTAATAAATAAGCCATTACTTAGCTGGTAGCCGGCAAGGACATTCACTCCAACTTCCAAAGCTTTTAAGTGAGCATCTTCATCATCGGGATCGGGATCTTCATCTCCATCAAATTTTACTTTATAATTAAATGGCTCTGATTCAGATTCCCCTAAAATAGAAAATGTGCTTTTACCATCAACCTCGCCTGTCAATCCATAGCTAAGTGATGGGCCTGCACCCACAAAAAAGTTACCTGTTTCACCTAATCGGTTATACACTACGTTTAAAGGAAGCTCAAGGTAAAGGAGCTTTACATTTCCCTCAATGTCGATCCTTACGCTCTCACCCATAAAATCAATTACTTTAGACTCTTCTATTTTGCCACCCTTACTTAGAAGATTCAATTGTGGCATGAAACTAAATGTCTCTGAAATGGGAATATTTGCTATTCCTCCTACCTTCCAGGATATACGGTTTTTAAAATTTAACTCGTCTCCATCAGCTTCATTGGTGGTACTGACCATTATAGCATTAGCATGTACTCCAAAAGTGGGTTGTGCCTTAGCTGCAAAAACGGAAATCAATAAAATGGATGTTACCAGCGTTCTTTTCATCAACATAAAATTGGCTGTATTTAGAACAAACCTATCTTGCTCCCCCGCCAATAGGAAAGCTTATTCCTATTTGAATAACGTTACTCTTCAATTTGAAATCATCATCAACATCATTAACATCTGCAATATCACTTAAGCCAAAATTATAACGAGCACCAATCCCCATGCCGGACGACATTTTGAAGCCTACGCCAAGCCCCCAGGAAAAATTAGTGCTTTTGAACTGATCTTTCACATCTTCTTCAACTTCATCGCCACTAGTTTCTACTTCTGTTTTAGCACTCAATAAAAAACCAATCTGCGGGCCAGTCTCTGCGTAAAAACCTCCGGCAGTATTGTATTGAAGCATTAGAGGGATATTCAGGTAATTCAACTTCAACTTATAATTATCGCCATCAAACTCATCTTTTGTTCCTTCTGCTGAATAAACTAATTCAGGCTGAAAACTGAGCATACCAAAAGGAATATTAGCAAATACCCCACCGTGGTAAGCAATCCGTGCATCCCCGTTATTCTCGTCATCATCACCGGTGGCTTTTATGTTTGCAATGTTAAGCCCGGCTTTTACACCGAAGCTGGCGCCCGTAGCATCTTGTGCTTTTGCTG
>JBHENB010000090.1:0-7258 GCA_046262255.1 Chitinophagaceae bacterium | reverse complement strand
CAATAATTAACTGTAAACTTTCCTTACCAATGATTTTCGGTAACAGGTGCAATGGAGTATTGACTATAAGGGTAGGATCATCTGCTTCTTTAGAGGGATCGTCATACTTCCTCAACACATTAATAATCCCTTTTAATTTCCTGCTTGTATTATATTTTGGGCCTATTCTCAATTTCTTTCGTACCAAACTCAACATATTTCTGGGTGTCAGTTTTTCCGGAAAAGTCAAAGCAGAAAAGAGCCTTGCTCTTGTTTCTTTATCCTTGAATAATTTAATTGTTTCACTTAATTGCATATTGTTGCACAAGCAACCAAGAACTATGCTGCCGCCGGAGTTGGCAATAACAAGATCGAATTGTCTTAAAAGGTCATGACCTTTTATATCACCATAAATATCCAGCAATACACGTGCTTGTATAAACGCCCATGAACCTCCACCATCAAGAGAAAGTATTTTATATGACATTACAAGATGTAGTTAGGGTAAACAGTTAGTAATTCAATCCTGAAATTATGCAACAATGTATGAAATTATTAAATCTACAATAGCAATCAATAGGATGATTTACCTTTTATATGGCATATGACATGTGTTGCATGGTAATTCACCTGCTTATCTTAGTAGTATGGTAACTTATCTAAAACAGTTATTTTCCTCACAGGAATTCAATGAAAAATGTTTTTTTCTAATAGCAGGGCCTTGTGTGGTGGAAAGTGAGGAACTCGTAATGGAAGTAGCAGAAAAAGTTTCAGCCATTTGTAAAAAACACCGCATACCGCTGATCTTTAAATCATCCTATAAAAAAGCAAATCGTACCAGCGCAAATTCGTTCACAGGATTAGGGGATGATATCGGGCTAGGCATTATTCAAAAGGCAGCAAAAAAGTTCAGGTTAGTTACCACCACTGATGTTCACTCAGAAAGGGAAGCAGAATTAGCAGCCCAGTTTGTTGACGTATTGCAGATACCTGCGTTCCTTTGTCGGCAAACTGAACTATTAATCAATGCAGGAAAAACAGGAAGAATAGTGAACGTTAAAAAAGGTCAATTTGTTAGTGGTGAAGCCATGAAGTTTGCGGTTGAAAAAATCAGATCTAGCGGAAACGATAAGATTATGCTTACGGAAAGGGGAACAACATTTGGCTACCATGATCTGGTGGTGGATTACAGGAACATTCCAATTATGCAGCAACATCATGTGCCGGTTGTAATGGATTGCACACACAGCCTGCAACAGCCCAACCAGCCTGGCGGAGTAACTGGTGGAAATCCACATCTCATAAGTACTATTGCAAAGGCCGCTATCGCAGCCGGAGCAGATGGTCTATTCATTGAAACTCACCCTGATCCTGCTTGTGCAAAAAGTGATGGAGCTAATATGCTGCATTTAAATCTATTGGAAGACCTGCTGAGGAAGTTAGTGAAGATTAGAAAGGCTGTTGTGGATTAGTGATTTCCTAAATCTTCAGTCAGTAGCAGACTTGTTTAGCTTTGGCAAAATTGGTTAATTCAGGTTTTAATGTTTCATAAAAAAAACCCGCTCCTGCAGCAAGCTCAGGATGCGGGATATGTTTTTTAAAGGAAATATTATTTAACGCAGATCAACCACTTCCACTCCGGGGTATTTTTTTCTGTCAAATACAAACTGCGCTTCAGTTACAGTTGCATTTGGTTTTAATGCGTTTACAGTATAACTGTATCGGTTGCCATTTTTCTCCAAAAATTTAGCACCTGATAATATTTTTGTGCCCTTATCTACCCAAACATATACTTTGTGAAATGGTTTGGTTTTGTCTGTAGGGGTTAACTCAATTTCCTGCAATGTTTTTGTACCTTCTTTCTTCTCGCCATTTAGCTTGTATAAAAAATCTTTATCGTAAAAATTGGTAAACAACCTTTGTGGAGTCATAGCGCCGCTGGAAGAACTTACATTATCCACAGTTACTTCATTAGCGCTTTTATCATAGTTCCAGGAAGTTCTTCCATCAGAAAATATTTCCATACCTGTCATACTTACACGGTATTTATTGCCGCGTAAATAAACAGTTCCTTTTTTTGTTGACATTGCTTTGCCCTGTGCATTTTCTACTTTGTAAGTAAAGTTTACCTGCGGAGATTTAAAAGTTTTAAATTTTGCACTGACTGCATCTAAAATTTTTTTCGCAGCAGGGTCGCTCTTTACCTGCGCATTTGCAAAAAGTACCGAAAGAATAGCTAATAAGGAAAAAATATTTCTCATGGAAAGTGCATTTTTTAAAGGTTTACAAAGATAACCTTTGACTGCACGCTATGAGGCAAGTTACATACCTAAACAGTAAGCAAATACTATCTTAACACTAACTTAAGCTTTGAAGATATTCCTGCAAATCCACTTCTGTTTTTATTAACACATCCCGTGCCTTGCTGCCCTGATTTGGACCTACCACTCCTGCTGCTTCCAATTGATCCATTAAACGCCCTGCTCGGTTATATCCAAGCTTCATGCGGCGTTGCAGCAGGGATGTAGAACCTACCTGGTTTTGAACAATTAAACGTGCCGCATCTTCAAACAGTGGGTCACGGTCGCCTGAATCAAAGTCTCTGCCTTCTAATTCTTTTTCATCAAGATATTCGGGTAGCAGGAATGGCTGTGGGTAGCCGGGTTGCCTCGAAATATAATCCACCACCTTTTCAACTTCCGGGGTATCTACAAAAGGACATTGCAACCTGGTTATTTCTCCATTATGAGAAATTAGCATATCTCCTTTCCCAATCAATTGCTCCGCACCGCCAGTATCTAAAATGGTACGGGAATCAATTTTAGAAGAAACCTTAAAAGCAATGCGTGAAGAAAAGTTAGCTTTTATGGTTCCTGTAATTATATTAACAGACGGACGTTGCGTAGCGATAATAAGGTGAATGCCAACAGCACGGGCTAACTGGGCTAAACGGGCAATAGGCATTTCAATTTCTTTGCCGGCGGTCATAATCAAATCTGCAAACTCATCAATTACCAAAACAATAAAAGGTAAATATTCATGCCCTTTTTGAGGGTTCAATTTTCTCTTGATAAATTTTTCATTATACTCTTTAATGTTTCTTGCACCCGCTTCCTTTAAAAGGTCGTACCGAACATCCATTAAAATGCACAAAGCATTAAGAGTATGCACCACTTTTTTTGTATCCGTTATTATCGCTTCTTCCTCGCCCGGCAGTTTTGCAAGAAAATGTTTTTCTATTAAAAGGTACAGGCTTAGCTCTACCTTTTTTGGATCAATTAATACCAGCTTTAATTGTGATGGATGCTTTTTATAAAGCAGGGAAACCAGGATTGCATTTATACCTACGGATTTACCTTGTCCTGTTGCGCCGGCCATTAATAAATGCGGCATTCCTGCAAGATCTACAATGAAATTTTCATTGTCAATTTTTTTACCGACTGCAATAGGTAAACTGTAGGTATTATGTTGAAACTTTTCGGAGGCAAGCAACGTCTTCATACTTATCACACTCTTTCTTACATTGGGTACCTCAATACCAATAGTTCCTTTACCGGGTATTGGAGCAATGATGCGAATTCCAAGCGCAGCCAGACTCAAGGCAATATCATCTTCCAGGTTTTTTATTCGTGAAATGCGCACACCCGCAGCAGGAATAATTTCATACAGTGTAACAGTAGGACCAACTGTAGCAAATATTTTTTGTATTTCAATGTCGTAATTACTCAATGTGCGGATGATCTGGTTCTTGTTGTTTTCCAGTTCAGTAGCATCCTGGATAATTTTTTCGCTGCCATGAGCTTCCAGCAGATCAATAGAGGGATATTTATAATCCCTCAAATCAAGCGTTGGTTCGTAAGGAGGAAGGTTGGTATAGGTTTCTTCTGCAGGCTTATTTTCAATAGCTTTAATTTCTAATTCAATATCATTTGCCGGATCTTTAAAAACTGAATTTTTTTGGTCAATCTCGTTAAAGTTTGGTTCAAAAGAAGGTGCATCATTTATAACCGTAAGCTCATCTTTATGAAGAATGTCATCTACAACTGCTGTTTCAACTGGAGGCCTGGGCACTGTTTCCGCATAGTCTTTTTCAATAATCTCAAAAATATTTGCTGATTCGTTTTCTCTGTCAGGTACAGATATCATTCCCCCCTCTCGTTCCAATGAATTTTTACTTTCATTTGTATCCTCATCTAATTCATCTTCACTCATATTAAAAGGAGCGTCAGCATTTTGTTGCCGACTGACAGGCAAATTAAAGGAAGGATTAAACTGCCAGATGAGGTAGCTAATACCAAGCACCACTAACAGTGCAGCCGTACCGATATATCCAAAAAAGTTAACCAACCAGGACCTTATCATATCTCCGACACTGCCGCCATACGGAAATGCAGCATCTGGCAATATAAAAGCAAGAGAAACAGAAACGATCAATAACCCAACAGTTATATATTTCAGGTTTCTCCAGAGAGAAAAAACCCTTCGATTTGATAAAAGGTTGATGCCTAAAACAAAGAAGAAAGTACAAAATAAAAAAGATGCAATTCCAAAACCCCGATTGATAAAAAAGTGAGAAATATAGGCTCCTAAACGCCCCAGCACATTCCTGATTTCGTTAACCTCAGGATCGTTATTCCATAAAAACGAAGGGTCTGTTACTTTGTCCTGGTCTTCTCTCCATGTAAAAAAATAAGAAGCAAATGCAATAAAAAGGAAGGTAGCAACGAGAAGGGAAATAGTGCCAAATATCTTTCTGGTGCGTTCGTCTTTCACCAGCTTTATTAACTCAATCTTCTCTTCTCTGTCATTTTTTAGTTTAGCAGGATTGGGTTTCTGCGGTTTTTTTGTAGCAACAGCCGGTTGATTTTTCACAGGATTTTTTTTCAGCTTGTTAGCCATGACAACAAAGATAATAATCGCTGCAATGAAATGCTATGTTGAAGGGAGTAACATTTTATCTTTTAAAATTGCAATTAGCAAGAGCACCCAGCCAACTACAAACATTACGCCTCCAACTGGTGTTATTAATCCCATGCCTGGCACTATTGCTTTATTCATGGCCTTAAGTGAAGCAAATAAATAAAGGGAACCGGAAAAAAGAACAATGCCGGCGATAAAGAAAGCTCCTGCATAACCTATAAGTGTATCATTAAGCCTGTCTGCTAATATTCCAAGTATCAACAAACCAAATGCATGATACATCTGGTATTGCACACCGGTTTGGTAAGATGCTACTGTTTCTGCAGACACAATTTGTTTTAAGCCATGTGCACCAAACGCCCCTAATATCACAGCAAGCCCGGCCAGCAATGTTCCAAGCACAAGGAATATTTTATGCATAGTTAATTATGAAAGATTTTATCTACCAGCAGCTCAAAAGTAATTACATCTTTATTTACTATAACAGATGACTGTTCGTAATATATTTTGCGGTCAGAGAATTTTTTTATGATATAAGATTTCAGTTGTTTATCAGATAAATCCTTGAGCAAGGGGCGGTTATTCTTTTCCCTGATTAACCGTTTGTATAAACAATCTATAGAGCAATGGATCCAAACAGTAGTTCCCTTTTTTTTCATGTATTCAATGTTGTTATAAAAGCAAGGCGTACCGCCACCACATGCTATAACAAACCTTTCATTTTCTTCAGAGATGTGGTGTAGCATGTCTTTTTCCATAACTCTGAAATGCTCTTCCCCTTCTTCTTCAAAAATTTCATTAACAGTTTTACCTTCCTTTGTTTCAATTTCTATATCCAAATCAAAAAAAGGTATAGAAAATTTTTCACCGAGTAATTTGCCCCAGTGTGTTTTGCCGCAGCCCATAAAGCCGATGAGGAAGATGCGCAATCCGGCGCCCTGTCCCCCGGTGGGAAAGGCCCCCTGTCCCCCGGTGGGGGAACTTAGATCCATCAGTTTTTTTGAGTTGAACATACTTTAATTATAAAAGCTTACACTTTGCTTATTGCAACAATTTAAAATATTAGAGATGGCTTTAAAGATCCTGCTGTAAGAACTATTCTGCTAAAAAAAGTATCTCCGACCTAAGTACCCCCGCCGGGGGACAGGGGGCCTTTCGATCTAAGTTCCCCCACCGGGGGACAGGGGGCCAAACGCATTCAACCCCGTCACATCCATTCCCGTTATCAGCAAATGAATATCATGAGTGCCTTCATAAGTGATCACACTTTCTAAATTCATCATGTGGCGCATGATGCTGTACTCGCCTGTAATGCCCATACCGCCTAACATTTGCCGGGCATCTCGTGCAATATTTGCAGCTATTTCGCAGGAATTTCTTTTTGCCATAGAAACCTGTTGAGGTGTTGCCCTTCCTTCGTTCATCAGCACACCCAAACGCCAAACCAGCAATTGTGCTTTGGTAATTTCAGTGATCATTTCTGCCAATTTCTTTTGCTGCAACTGAAAACCGCCAATCGGTCTGTCAAACTGAATTCTTTCCTTGCTATAGCGAAGCGCCGTATCATAGCAATCCATTGCTGCGCCTAATGTTCCCCATGCAATACCGTAACGGGCTTTGGTTAAACAACCAAGCGGACCTTTCAAACCTTTTACATTTGGAAAAATATTTTCTTTCGGAACTTTTACATTGTCAAAAACCAGTTCACCGGTTGATGATGCCCGTAAGCTCCATTTGCCATGCGTAGTTGGAGTGCTGAATCCTTCCATTCCTCTTTCAACAATCAAACCTCGTATCTCTCCTGTTTCGTCTTTCGCCCAAACCACTGCTACTTGAGAAAACGGTGCATTGCTGATCCACATTTTACTTCCATTCAACACGACATGATCACCTTCATCTTTGAAATTACTAAGCATACCCGAAGGATTACTTCCAAAGTCCGGTTCTGTCAACCCAAAACAACCAAGCCACTCACCCGTTGCCAGCTTTGGCAGAAACTTTCTGCGCTGCTCCTCGCTGCCATACGCATCTATAGGAAACATCACCAGCGAGCCCTGCACCGATGCTGTTGAGCGTATACCACTGTCGCCACGTTCCAGTTCCTGCATCATTAAACCATAGCTAATGTAATCCAACCCGCCGCCGCCGTATTCCTGCGGAATGGTGGGACCAAAACAACCAAGGTCACCCAACTGCTTTACAATCTGCTCCGGAAACTCTGCCCGCTGCGCATAATCTTCAATGATCGGCGAAATTTCTTTTTTCACATAATTGCGAACCGTTTCCCGAACCAGTTTTTGCTCATCCGTCAGCAGGTCATCCACCCCGTAATAATCAGGGGATTGAAACAGGTCTTTTG
>JBHENB010000089.1:6911-7314 GCA_046262255.1 Chitinophagaceae bacterium | reverse complement strand
AACACACATTGCAGTTAATAAAAAATGCAAGAGAACAAGGTGTAGATGTTACCATTGACCAATATCCGTACACAGCAAGCAGCACTAACTTAGGGACTATGATACCCGAAGAAATTCTTGCTGATGGCCCTGATTCCATCAAAGCACGGTTGCAAAGGCCTGAAGTGCGGAAATATGTTACTGATCACATGCTGAAAAATCTAAAGAAAAGGAGATTAAAACATTTCAGCTATGCAGTGGTTGCAAGTCACAGGGCAGATACAACTTACAACGGCAAAAGCATCGAAGAGATCAATCGCATGAAAGGAAAAAAACACAAGGCAAAATATGAGGCAGAGACAGTGGTTGATCTGATGCTCAATGGAGGTGCACAAATGATCTTCCACGGCATGAGCGAAGAAGA
>JBHENB010000089.1:0-6901 GCA_046262255.1 Chitinophagaceae bacterium | reverse complement strand
GTACCCTTTCAACATGTTTGCTTCCGATGCAAGCATCCGGCAATATGGTGCAGGTGTGCCTCACCCAAGAGGTTATGGCACTAATGCAAGGATGTTGGGTAAATATGTACGCGATGAAAAAGTTATTTCATTAGAAGAAGCAATTCGCAGGATGACATCTTTACCAGCTCAAAAGTTTCACCTGAAAGATCGGGGTTTGCTAAAAGAAGGAATGGCTGCCGATATTGTGGTGTTTGATGAAAAAGAAGTGAAAGACCTTTCCACTTTTGAAAAGCCACACCAATATTCAATAGGCTTTCACTATGTTATTGTAAATGGAAAACTGGTGGTGGAAGAAGGGAAGCATACAGGTGTTCGATCCGGTGTTGTGTTAACCGGGCCGGGTGTAAGTAAACAAGCCGCTCTAAAATCTTTTTAAGGAATTCAAACAAATACATTGAAATTTTATATTCTTTTTCTGCCTGTTGCGTTCAGTTGTGCAAATCCAAATATTAGTAAACTATCTTACCAGCAACTTCATGAAGAAGCCATTGTTGTAGATACACACAACGATATTCTTACAACTGCTTTTGAAAAAAATGTACGGATAGACAGCACCCTGAAAGGCATTACACATACTGACATTGTGCGGCTGGAAAAAGGCGGAGTGGATGTTCAGATATTTTCTGTATGGAGTGATGGTTCGCAAAAGAATCCATACCTGTATGCCAACAGGCAAATAGATACACTGTATGCATGGATAAACCGCAATCCTGATAAAATGGTGTTGGTAAAAACGCCGGAAGAGTTACAACAGACAGTTAGTGAAAATAAACTGGCAGCAATGATTGGGTTGGAAGGGGGGCACATGATAGAGGATAACCTGGAAAATCTGAATAAGCTATACGAACGTGGTGTACGTTATATGACGCTGACGTGGAATAACTCTACCAGTTGGGCAACTTCTGCGATGGATGAGGCCCACCTAAACCCTCCCGAAGGGAGGGCTTTTGGAGACTCCGCTGTTCGGAAAGGTTTAACTTATTTTGGAAAACAAGTTGTGAATCGAATGAATGAACTTGGAGTGATGGTAGATGTAAGCCATGTTGGAGAACAGACATTCCGCGATGTGATGGCTACAGTTACGAAACCGGTGATTGCTTCTCATAGTTCGGTTTATACATTTGCACCTGTATTCCGCAATTTAAAAGATGAGCAGATAAGGGCAATCGGTAAGAATGGTGGAGTTATTCATGTCAACTTTTATTCAGGCTTTTTAGACAGCAATTTTTTTCGTTTGCAAACTGCTTTTCTGGAGAAACATAAGCAGGAAAGAGATTCGTTACTAAACTCCGGCAGGGCAGATTGGATCACTAATGTTTTGTTATTTGAAAAATATGCTGATGAAGTGCAGGAGATGCGGCCAACGCTGGAGCATATGGTGAATCATATTGATTACATTGTGAAACTGGCAGGAGTAAACCATGTAGGCCTGGGTGCAGATTACGACGGTGCCGATTCTTTTCCCAAACAATTAGATGATGTTACTACTTATCCTCTCATAACAAAAGAGTTATTGAAGAGGGGCTACAGCCAAAGCGATATCAAAAAGATATTAGGAGAAAATTTTTTAAGAGTGTTCAAGGCCAATCAACAAAACAGTAAATTATAACGCGGAGCTCCTTATAAAAGATGAACAAATGAAGCAACAAATTTTTTACTTTAAATCAATTGTATGCAGAATAAAAAGGATGCTAATAAAAAAAACCCCAGTCAGGAGCAATATGGAATTGACCCTGACTCAAAAGCTAAACAGCAGCAAACTGACCCTCAAATAACCGAGCTAAAGGGCTTTGTGGATCCGTCTGAGGATTTGGAGCCAACCCTTGAAGATGGTACAAAAGCACCCGACAAAGCGCCGCCGCCTAATGTAAATGAATAGGGTCTAAGGCTCTGGTGATCCAAAGCTCTAACTGTCAATGAAGCAAATGCTAAAAGCTTCCTCTTCTCGTACCTTGGAACAGCCGGACGTTGCAAATGGAATATGCAACTGCGGTTATTTCTGTAAATTGAACATGTTTTACAAGCTATAACTGCATGAAAAAAATTTTCCTGTTCGCATGTTGCTTTTATTCGCTATTTGCTACAGCACAAAACCAGTCTGAGGCGGTTGGTAGAAAAGCGCTTATAGGCGGCACTCTTATTGACGGCTTTGGTGGTGAGCCGTTGAGAAATTCTGTTATTGTTATTGAAGGAAGTAAAATAATCAAAGTAGGACAGGTTGGGGCAACAACAATTCCTGCCGGAACAGAAATCATTTCTACGGAAGGAATGACCGTATTGCCGGGGCTGTGGGACATGCATGTGCACCTGATGATCAACGGTCATGCAGATTATGCATATTGGGACAAGAAATATCCTCCGGTCTTTCGTTCTGTCATCATGCCTGCTTCTGCAAAGCAATTGCTGCATGCAGGTGTAACCAGCGCAAGGGATCTCGGGGCACCGCTTGAAGATATTATTGCTGTCAGAGATGCTATCAACCAGGGAAAGCTGGAAGGTCCTACACTGTACGTAAGCGGCCCGTTTCTGCAACACGAGCCGTACCCGGGCACAGAACAATTCCGATGGGGTATAAAAGGCGTGGCAGATGCAAGAGCCAAAGTGCAACGTTTGGCTAAGGCCCGGGTAGATTGTATAAAATTGGTTGACCAGGACCAGATGACTATGGATGAAGTTTTTGCGATTGTTGATGAAGCACACAAACACAAACTGAAAGTTGTAGCCCATGCACACCGTCCGGAAGAGATTCGTCGCGGCCTGAAAGCCGGCGTAGATTGTTTTGAGCATACCGGTCTTGCTACCGCACCAGAATATCCTGAAGATGTGATGCAAATGCTAAGAGAACGAACTGCTAACTCCAATAACAAATTGTATTGGTGTCCCACTGTTGAAGGTCTGTGGAATTACAATTACAATATCCGGTACCAGGAGCATCTTGATGATCCTTCATGGAAGATGGGTTTGCCCGATTCGATTATATCGGACATAAAAATCTCAATTTCTAAGCCATCGCATCTTTCATACTTCCAGGTGACGCCGTATCGTACACCAACACTGACGAGAAAGTTTTCACAACTGAAAAATGCAGGAGTAACGTTGTTAATAGGAACAGATTCTGGCATTCCAATGAAGTTCCACAGCCAGAGCACATGGAATGAACTCGACGTTTGGGTGCGTGAAATGAATGTTGATCCAATGGACGCTATTCGTGCAGCTACTTACTGGCCTGCTGTTTTTTTTGGAGTAGAAAATAAAACAGGATCAATTACAGAAGGAAAGGATGCGGATATCATTGCTGTTCGCGGAGATGTGTTGCGGTATATCAATCTCTTGCAGAAAGTAGATTTAGTAATTAAAGGTGGTAAGCGGATCAAATAGCACTGTACGGTTTACCAGGTGTTTCAAAACCCCTACTTAGAAATGAAATTTTTTATCTACTATTTTTCGTTCATACCTGCACTACTGCAAGCTCAAAACAAAGCAGCTATTATCGACAGCATCATGCAAAAACACGCTGTTCAAAACTTCAGCGGCGTAGTGCTTGTTGCTGAAAATGGCAGCCCCGTTTACCACAAAAGTTTCGGGTACCGTGAGTTTGCTGAAAGAATTCGTTTACAGCCTTCCGACATTTTTGAAATGGCATCTATTTCAAAAACTTTTACCAGCATGATCATCATGATGCTGCAAGAAAAAAGAAAACTCTCTTATGATGATCTTGTTGAAAAATATCTCGCCATACCCTACAAAGGCATCACCATACGCCATTTACTCACTCATACCAGCGGACTGCCGGATTACCAGGAAATAATGGATAAACACTGGGATAAAACAAAAGTTGCCGGTAACAAAGAAATTCTTGAATATCTAAATCAATATGCACCACCCAAATTATTTGAACCCGGTGCAAAATATGATTATAGCAATACAGGCTTTGTGTTGCTGGCAAGCATTGCAGAAAAAGCTGGCGACAAAAATTTTATCCGGATGTGCCAAAAATGGATTTTCAAACCTTTGAAAATGAAAAGCACCAATATCCGCACGCTGAAACAGAAAGCTGCAACAAGAAACTTTGCAATCGGCCATATTTATGTAACAGAAAAGCAACAATATATACGTGCCGATTCATTTCCTTCATCGGACTATACTATATGGCTTGGTAACCGTAAAGGACCCGGAAGAATAAGTTCAACCGCTACTGACCTTTTAAAATGGGATAAAGCATTATACACTGAAAAGATGGTGCAACAATCAACACTGCAAGAGGCATTCCTTCCAATGAAATTGAATAATGATTCAACCAGCAATTATGGTTTTGGGTGGATGCTGCGATCAGATTCATTGTTGGGTAAGATAGTTATGCATACCGGTGATAATCCTGGCTACGCTACACAAATAATAAGGTATATTGATGCCGGTAAAACGATAATCCTCTTATCAAATAATGCATATCAAAATTTTAATGAAATAGTTCGGAACATAGAAAAAATAGTAAGCACAAGAGGAAAATAAAATTGAGCCGTATTATTGGTATTAGTTAGCATAACCCTTCGGACTGAGTTTGCCGAAGTTGCCGGTGGTAAAGAAATGACCGTGTGATAGTCCAGAGAATTGAAACAGAAGACTCAGAAGCGTTCAACATTATCTCTTATCAACAACATCTACGACGATACTGAGCTAGTATTTGTTCCAGTAAGTTCACTAACTGATCTTCCGTAAACCAGCGGCCTTTTACCATCACACCTTCACGCATAGCAGCATTCTTAATATCTTCCAAAGGATTGCCATTTAGGAGAATCAGGTCAGCACGCATACCCACAGCCACTCTGCCAAATTCATGTTGCTTGTTCAAAAATCTTGCTGGTTCAGTAGTAGCGGCCCTCAACGCCTGGTATGGAGTAAGACCCGCATTGACAAAAATTTCCAGTTCATCAAATATGGAAAAACCGGGAGGCACAAAACTCTTGGGAGCATCTGAACCAATTAGCAGTCCGCATTCATTATCCGAAAGCAATTTGATCAACTTAGCATGTAAATGATACCGTTTTACAAATCTCGCTTTGTCTTCCTCACTTCTTTCACTGTTTCTTTTCTTAGCTTCTGTTGCCCAATTGGCAGCCCGAGAAAGATACTTTACATAAGGCCGCTGGAGCCAGTTATCCACGTCGTGGTCAGTAAATGTATCAGTGAGAGAACTCGTCACCATGGTAGGACAGTTCCAGGTTCCTGCGACTTTGGTTTGTTTAACGACTTCAGGAATTTTCATGATGTCGATATAATCCATGTTTTTAATCGACATTATTCCTTTGTATGGAGAAGTGTCTGACTGAAGTGCAATACGGTACCCATAAAAGTGTTCAATCGAGTACATACCCAATGATAAGGCCTCCTGTAATGTAACAGAGTTTGGAACATGCCCCACCACCGGTAGGTGGTACTTTTTTGCAGAGGACATAATTGCTCTGAAAGCCATCAGTGTTAAATTATCAACGGCTTTGAAAGCAATATAGCCTTCATTTTTATCAGATCTGATAGAAGAATCAGCCTGCTCAACACTTTCAACTATGCGAGCATCCCGCCTAAAAGGAGGCCTGCCATCAGTTACCGGTCCTGTGGAGAAAATCTGAGGTCCCAGTTTTCTGCCGGATTCGATTTCCCGCTTCAAATCAAAAATTACGGGAGTATGTCCCCACATGTTACGCACTGTGGTGACACCATTTGCAACAAACATTACCAGTGCCACTTCTGTTGCGGTATCCGCTACAGGTCTGTAACCAATATGCACATGAATGTCAGCCAATCCGGGCATCAGATATTTACCAGTGCCATTAATACGTTTTGTTGCTTTTGGAATCTTTATTTTTTCTGTTTTTCCTATCGCAGTTATTCTTCCATTTGTCACCAGCACCGTTTGGTTTGAAAGTATCTGTTCCTTATCCATTGGCACTACGTTCACGTTGACAAAAGCTATTTGCTGCGCATGAGCAGTCGCGGACAACAAAAAGAAGCTCAGCAGAAGATGAATCTTATTTGCCTGAACGTGTCGCATGTTCACACTTTTTTATGGGATATAAAAGGTACCACTTCGCCGGCTTATTGCTTTTTATTCCACCATTTTCCAGTCTTTTACCACCAGCCAAAGTTTCTTAGGCGGAGCGATCTGCTACAACCATATCAGGACGTGCAGTCAAATTCCTCACGCTACGACTGCTTATCAAGCCTGCAACAAGACCAATGATTAAAGTAAAAATCGCCATTTCAATAACAAATGGTAAACCCATTTTACTTACAATAAATATTATCAATGCAGCCGATAAAGCAATACCCACTATGGTACCAACTACCCACCAAAGAAAAAATTTTCCTATACCTGCTAATTGCTTTTTATAAAGAATAAATAACATTAAACCTAGAAAGAAGCAGGCTGTGAAACTGATAACTATTGGCTCAAAAGGCCCGTCAGCTGGCCAGATTTTCGTCAAATATAGAGGCCAGATGACAGCCATTACCAGCACAAATCCAACGATGCCTGATAAAATCCATTTTCCTGTGGCGATTTGAAGTCGTCGAATAACTAACGATTGAACAAACGCAAGGAAAGCACCAAAAAGCAATAATCCGATAAAATGCCCAAAAAAAGCAGTGTTCATATTTTCACCAATCATCCGCTCTGTGGTGAACAAAAAAAGTGCAAAACCAACAGCAAATGCCAAAGCATTTGCTGCAATCCAGGCAAATGAAAAGGATTTCATCTGTTATTATTTTGCTAGTTATTTGTTAACGCGTGGCCGGTAAACATCGCTTACAAGCAACTTTACCGTAGTGTTTCCAATGTTTTTACCTGAGTGTGTCTGTGTGGCCA
>JBHENB010000088.1:0-7607 GCA_046262255.1 Chitinophagaceae bacterium | reverse complement strand
AATTAGAAACGGCTGCAAACTTTCATTATGAGAATATCAATAAGCCCACAGGGGCATTTTATGGAAGAATAAAATTCGTTGAAACTACAGGTGGCGGCTACTTACCTGAAAACTTTGATGATAATGGACAACGAGTTTCAAATCCAAACACTTCTCAAACTTCATCACTCAAGTTGTCAATCATTTTAGCAATCATGAGTGCAAATCATGACAGAGGTTATAACAACCGTTACCCTCTTATTGCTGATGCACCAATTTCAGATTTTGACCCATTGAAGAAAAAATCCTTCTTGATTGAAACCGCTAAAACTTTTAATCAAAGCATTGTAATTGTTTACGATTTTCTTGAAAGCGATTCGGAAAGAACAAACCGTTTCAAACCTGAGATTGAGAAAATAAAAGAGTTGCAAAAAGAAATTGAGAAAAGCGGAAAGAAATTTACAGTTCATCATCTTGATATTCCGGACGGAATTTCTACAACTAACAGAAACGAGTTATCAGTAAAAATCAAACCAGTTAATTTGATATGAAAGTATTATTAGAAAAATTTGAATCAAAGACACCTCACTATCCTGACGTCTATAAAGGACTTATTGAATCTCTTTCAAGAAAGAAAGAAGTAAGCACTTCTGACAAATCGGATGCTGAGCAATTTGAAAAAGGAAAAGCATTCGGTACATATTACGAGTGCTATATGTATGCTGTAATGATTGGCATTAAAGCAAAAAATCTTTTAGCTTTCAACAGAGCAGAAGGAACAAAGTTTTTATCAATTGGAGAATGGAGACCAAAACAAATCACTCAATATATTTTCATGAGTTTACTTGCATTGGCAGAATTTCCTTTTGAAGATATTGAAGACGTAACTGACGAGCAAGCTAATGAAAAGGCAAATGCACTCCTTCATTTGATGGAAGGATATGCTAAGGGTGGTTTTGAAATTATAGCAAAAAAAGTAAAGGACGACCCGAGTTATTTTGAAAATACTTTAAATGTGGTCGGTTTCTTAAAACAATCAGAAAATGCTTTATAAAATCTAAGAAAATCAATGAGAGTATGCACAATCACCAAGGCAGGCTCATTTGCAAGGCACACAATGCCGAAACACAAAGGCCATTGAACTATACTTTCGCCAATGAAACGACTTCTTACAATGATGATGTACTGCTCCGCTGCGCTGATAGTTACTGCACAGGTGCCCGCGTATGAACATGTGCCGTATCAAAAAGATAGAAAGGCTCCACGTCACAGCCGTGGCTACAAAAATTTTTTTATTGCGGCACGAATTTTCCTGTAGCTTGTCTACTCCTTGTTCATTCAAAAATTACCAATGAAAAAAATCTTTTTGTCTGCCTTTTCCTTGCTAAGTGTTCTATATTTTCAGGCATGTGCCCAACAGAAAAAGACAACGACCAAAAAAGCAACCACAACCATAGACCCGGCACAGTGGAGAAGGGATAATTATATTTGTAAACCGAGATTCAGCATATGCAAATCCGTATTATGCACTGCAGAAGCTACGGGGTGGTAACAGACGTTTTCAGGAGGCCAGGAGCATTCATCCCCGGCAGGATCCTGCTTTGATCAAACGTTTATCAGAAGGACAAAAACCATTTGCTACCATTGTTGGCTGCTCCGACTCCCGTGTTTCAGCAGAAATTTTATTTGACCAGGGCTTTGGCGATTTGTTTGTTGCCCGTACCGCCGGACAGGTGATGGCTGAGGCATCTTATGCAACTATTGAATATGCATATTTAATATTAAAAACCAAATTGGTTGTGGTGCTGGGGCATACTAATTGCGGAGCGGTTGATGCAGCATTAAAAAGTCCGGAAAGTCCTCCCGGACATATTGTTACTTTGATCAATGCTATTAAACCTGCAGCAAGAGAAGCAAAAAATCACAAGGACAATTTGCTGCAACGTGCAGTGCGGCAAACCGTATTGAATCAGGTGCATGAGTTAAGAGAATTAGAATCAGTACTGAGCAAAGGATACGCTGAAGGCGACCTGCTGATTATTGGTGCTGTTTATGATTTAGCTACCGGCAAAGTAGAGATCCTGGAAGAATCCCTGGTTAATCTTCCGAAAACCAAATATGCTAAGAACAATATAGCAGGAAGGTAGGAGAAGCTTGCTCACTTTGCTTTCAGGGTTATTGCTGCCATTGTATTTCCCATGTTGTCGTTGGTCGCCTGACCAATATTTCTCAATAAAATTCCAACCGTACCAATCGCAATTTCTGCGGGGTGCTGCGAGCACTGCATAATAGCATTGGTGCAACACAACCCCCCCGGCTGAACGCCGTTCGGAAAGTGATTAATAAATTTAGCTGCGATGTATTCTGTAAGGTTCTCATCACTCATTTTGTTGCTGGTGCTTTCGGTGGTGATCGTGTTTTTAAATTGTGCGGTTTCTGCCATATAGTGCATCAGCTGGTCCCGGCTGGTACCGGTAAGATGAACTTCGTCAGCGTTTTGCATGTGGGTTAGTATTTCTTTAAAATATTTATGCTGTAATGTTTTTTCATCATTGTGTGCATTTTTTTCACTTGTATTAAATGTGGCACCTGCATTTTCCGAGACTCCGAGTACACTAAAATTCTGTGCTTCTGCATCTAATTTACCTAACACCGTTGCATGATGGCTATCCATGCAAACACCAAATTGTTTTTTATTTTTTTGAGACATAACTTTTATTTACTGATAAGTAGCTAAAGTCGTCCCCCGAATGATTGAATTAATTGTTGAAGTAACTCTCGTTGCAAACAAGGACTAGGTTGAGGGACAGGCTGCGTTACATTCATGAAAATGCTGAAAGGAAATGGATTAGTGTTTAATGATGGGGATTATGTTTACAGCAGTGCCAAAGAATATTAAACTGGTAAAATCGGATTGGTAAATATTGAATTTGCGATATAGTTAGTCCTAGTTACAAACGAGGACTAGGCTGTGTGAATTATTTTAGAGTGATACTATATAAAAGTTTTATTTTTAATCGGCACCTCATTACTCTTCCTTAAAACTAATCTCATGCATAGAAGGCAATTCATTAAGAACACCGCGATGGCAACCGCAGGTGTAACTATTCTTAATTTTCCAATCTTTGGCAAAAATGCTCCAAGCAATAAAGTTGTGCTTGCAGCTATGGGTGTGAACAGTCGTGGAAATTATCTTGCGCAAAACTTTTCGCAGCTGCCAAACGTAGAGATAGCCTATATCTGCGATGTGGAAGATGGAGCTATTAAAAAAGGAATGGATGCTTTAAAAGATGCAAAACGCCAGCCCGCAGTTATCAAACACATTCGTAAGCTGCTTGAGAAAAAAGATTTTGATGGCTTACTGATTGCAACCCCTGATCACTGGCATGCACCTGCATCCATTATGGCTGCTGCACATGGAAAGCATGTGTATGTTGAAAAGCCCTGCGGACAAAATCCTTATGAAGGTGAACTGATCTCACAGGCTTATCATAAATACGGCAAGCATATTCAAATGGGAAACCAGCGCCGCTCATTTCCACAGTTGATAGAAGCGGTGCAATCGGTAAGGGATGGAATTATTGGTACGCCCTATTTTGGAAAAGCATGGTATACCAATAACAGAACATCCATCGGCATTGGTAAAAAAATTCCTGTTCCTTCAACATTGGATTTTGAGTTGTGGCAGGGGCCTGCACCAAGAAGAGATTACAAAGACAATCTTGTTCATTACAACTGGCACTGGTTCTGGCATTGGGGTACAGGAGAGGCCTGCAACAACGGCACGCACGAAATTGATTGCTGCCGCTGGTTTCTTGGTGTTGATTATCCAACCAAAGTAACTTCTTCCGGCGGCCGCTATGCATATAAAGATGATTGGCAAACACCCGACACACAGGTTGTAGGTTTTGATTTTGGCGATAAGGCTACCATTGCATGGGAAAGCCGCAGTTGTAATAAATATCCTGTTGAAGGTGCCGGTCGTGGATTTATAATTTATGGTACCAATGGTTCATTAATTAATGGCGGTAATGAAGATTATAAAATTGTTGATGCAAAAAATAAAGTGATAAAAGAAGTTAAATCAAAAGTTAATGCAGATGCAAATAATACAGTTAGCGCAAGCGGCAACATGGACCTTTATCATTTTCAAAATTTTGTAGATACCATCCGCGGAGATGCAAAACTTACTTCCCCTGTTGATGAAGGAGCTAAAAGTGTTTTGCTTTGTCATTTGGCTAACATCGCATACCGTACAGGGCAAACATTGCATTGCAATCCTAACAATGGTCACATTCTTAACAGCGCGGAGGCACAAAAGTTATGGCGCAGAACATATGAGAAAAGGTGGGAGCCGAAGTTGGTGTGATGATGAAGTTCGTCATTGCGAAGATTTTCTTTAGGTTTTGTGTGTTGGTAAAATTTGTGGCAATACCCTGAAGATTTAGCTGAAGCTAATCTGGCACGGGGAGTAATTTTAAAAGGTAAAGAATATAAAAACCAACTGATGAAAAAATATTTGCTCTATAAATTTTTTATTCTAACAGCATTGCTATTCACCTTCAATGATACGCATGCACAGAAAAAATTATTTAAAGGTGAACCGGGAATGGTATCTTATACATACCGCAAACTATTTGAAAAAGATGTGCCTTCCACTTTGGATAAAATAAAAAGCCTGGGTATAACTGATATTGAGTTTTCAAATCTTTTTGGAAAAACTGCAAAGGAATTACGCACATGGCTCGATGAAAGAGGATTGAACTGTTCCTCATTTGGTGTAAGCTATCCTGACCTTGTAAACAAAACTGTTGAAGTAGCAGCCAACGCCAAAACATTAGGTGCAGATTATGTAAGAGTTGCAGGCATTCCACATTCCAAAACAATGACATTTGATGAGATGCAAAAAGCAGTAAATGATTTTAATACTGTCGGTAAAATATTAAAAGAACAATATGGTCTAACATTAATATACCACAATCATGGTTTTGAATTTCAACCTTATCAAAACGGAACATTATATGATTATCTTGTTACCCGTACCGATCCAAAGTATGTAAGTCTTGAGCTGGATATTCTCTGGGCTTTTTTCCCGGGGCAAGACCCTGCAGCAATGCTTAATAAATATGGCAGGCGATATAAAGCATTGCATTTAAGAGATCTGAAGAAAGGAGTAAGCCGTGGTGATATGTCAGCCGGCACAGCACAGGATAATGATGTGGCGCTCGGAACAGGGCAGATAGATATACCTGCTGTTATAAAAGCGGCTAAAAAAGCAAAAGTCAAACACTATTATATTGAAGACGAAAGCACCCATATTGAAACGCAGGTTCCGCAGAGCATTGCTTATTTGAAGAGTCTTGTAAAGTAATAAGAAACGAAATATAAACACATAAAAAAATATCTATTAATTGTCTCCTGCTTTGTAATCGTAAACTGCAGCGCACAACAAACCGGTTGGAAAATTCTTTGACGGCAAAACACTCCATGGCTGGAAACACCATGGCAGGCATACGCTTAAAGGATTGCGTTCCCATATTTGATATTTCCTGTCTTTTGCATCAACAAAAACTTTTTTAAGACCTGTGGATGATTTTTTCGTAGACCTCTTATTATGGTTTGAGAGGTGAACTTTAAAAAATCTCTTTGAACATCTTCCCGCTTCGTAACCTTCCTGAATCTGCCATATTAAATGGAAATGATTACCATTTCAGGCATGTGCCCAACAGAAAAAGACAGCGACCAAAAAAGCAACCACAACCATACACCCGACACAGTGGAGAAGGGATAATTATATTGTAAACCGCGATTCAGCATATGCAAATCCGTATTATGCACTGCAGAAGCTCCGGGGTGGTAACAGACGTTTTCAGGAGGCCAGAAGCATCCCTGGCCAATCTTCCGAAAACTAAATATGCTAAGAACAATATAGCAGGAGGGTAGGAGAACCCTTCTTCACTTTGCTTTCAGGGTTATTGCTGCCATGTATTTCCCCATGTTTGTCGTTGGTCGCATTGACCAATATTTTCTCAATAAAATTCCAACCGTACCAATCGCAATTTCTGCGGGGTGCTGCGAATTATGTTGCGTAGAATTGGTGCAAGTACAAGCCCGCCCGGCTGAACGCCGTTCTGGACGGGAGTGCGATGCTTCGACAAGCTCAGCACAGGCTCCACAGAAGCATCATATAGTAATGCAGCTAAGTACATAATTTCCCAATTCAATTTTCAAGTAACTTACAATATTCGCAACACAAAACCACAACTAATATGCGCAAAATAGTCTCAGGCTTTGCAGCCAGCCTTGATGGGTACATTACAGGTGCTAACGGAGAAATAGACTGGATACTGATAGATAAAGAAATTGATTTTACAGAGGAATTTAAAAGATATGATGCCTTTTTTTACGGGAGAATAACCTATGAAGAAGTGGTGAAAATGGGGTACGCAATGCCCGGCATTAAAAATTATGTTTTCTCTACCACGTTGAAAGAAGTTGATAAAAATTACATCCTGGTAAATGAAAATGTAGAACAAGTGGTGAAAGAATTAAAGGAGCAGGAAGGAAAAGACATTGCCCTGTATGGAGGTGCTAAGCTGCTTGCTTCACTTTTAAATATGAATTTGGTTGATGAAATATCAGTGGCTATTATTCCTGTTTTGCTTGGTCGGGGCAAGCCAATGGTAAATGTATTGAATAAGTATATTTCGCTTGAATTATTAAACACCAAAACCTATTCGAACGGAACAGTACGGGTAACGTACAACGTAAAGTATTAATGGTGAACTATGCAGGTGTGCTCAGTGATTGCTTCCCAAAGCGAATAATACTAACCATGGCAAGAAAATTGAACATGTACTAACAATTTTTCACCTAAAAAATTATACTATGGCAAAGAGTACAAATCCACAGCACAGCGAAGGAACCGTTGCAACAGCTATTGAAGAACAAACAGCAAAACTTCCGTCTGACCTTTTCCTATGGGTAGGATTTGGTTTAATGGCAGTTTCTTTCGGATTGCAGGTTGCAGGCAAACAAAAGTTGAGCAACTTTATCGGTCATTGGCCAACGAATATTTTATTGATGGGGGTTTACAACAAACTTGTAAAACTGGAAGGCCACGATTAACAATGCCTGTTTGATAGAAGTAATATAGTTTGTAAGACATGCTTCACCGCGGCTGATACAGTGCTGCCTCAGAGGTACAAGCATTGTACCTCTTGTTTTTCGTTCAACGAAAAATGAAGAGATAATCATGCACTAAATTGACGCAGATGGTGATCAGGATCATATAGATTAATCTGCCCATTGTAGAAACAATAGTTTCTTGTTGTGAATTTATAACAGCATTTGTTTAGTGGCAGAAAATCAATCATTGATTGTTCATGTAAGAAACAATATCCAAATATTCACTTTTATTTCAAACCCCAATACAGGCCACACAAATGTTGTAATTTAAAGTCATCAATGAAACGACTTCTTGCAATGATAATGTATTGCTCAGCTACGATGACAGCTACTGCACAGGTGCCTGTATACGAATATGTGCCATATCAAAAAAACAGAAAAACTACGGTACAGGTTGCAGACCTTACTGTTCAGTTAAAAAAAGAGTATAAGAATGAAAG
>JBHENB010000087.1:0-7728 GCA_046262255.1 Chitinophagaceae bacterium | reverse complement strand
TTGTGGTATTGTACGTAAACTCGTTAGTATCGTAATCTCCAGGAATCCAAAATGTTTTATGGTCACCGGTTACTTTAAATTGGGTGTTTTCATTTTGCACAACAAAATGATTTAGTTTTTCCTGCTGAGGAAACTCATATCGAAAACCAACCCCTTCATTAAAAATCCTGAAGACCACATCAACCATTACACCGCTGCCGCTTTTATCCTGAAGGGAAAGCTTCAATTGGTGTGATGATCCCGGATGGTTGCAAATTCCCCCCAGACTGGTTTCCACGTTTTATTGTGTGTTGATGAATCGGCTTTTAATACGGAAAATTGTTGTAATGTAAGCGCAGGTTCTTTTAATTGTATAGAAAGTGCCGAAGGCAGTATAACAGGCGATGTTTTATAATTCACCCTATAGCTTATATTTCCTTCTGCAGAAATAGTTACTGCCAAACCAATTTGCCTATTCGGAGATGTTATGCTAAAGGTCTGTTGCGCATTTGTTATCAATGCAATCAAAACAGAAAAAAGTAGTATTGTTTTTTTATACATAAGGATTATATTATCTTTTTTCCAGAAGCCACCAAAATCTTCGCCGTGGCCGTATTTTATAATTTTGCTGAATGTACATTTTTATGTGATCCATTGCCTCTCCAACATCATCGGTCAATAATACCAATGACATATCCTGTTCTGAAATGGTGCCTTTTTGTGCCATATGATGCAGTACATCAACTAAAGGTTCATAAAATTCTTTGCCAAACAATACCACAGGAAACCCTGTAATAGTTTTTGTTTGGACCAGGGTTAGGGTTTCAAAAAATTCATCCATGGTACCAAACCCACCGGGCATTATAATAAAAGCGTAAGAATATTTAATCAATAGAGTTTTTCTTACAAAAAAATGCTCAAAGGTCATCCATTTATGCATGTACCTGTTGTGGGTTTGCTCAAACGGCAACCTGATATTGCACCCAACTGACATTCCCCCATTTTCATATGCTCCCCGATTGGCTGCTTCCATAATACCGGGTCCGCCACCCGTCATAGTAGTAAAGCCCAAGGCCGAAATTCTTTTACCAAACTCCCTTGCACATATATAATATTTATTGTCTTCTTTAAACCGGGCAGAACCAAACACCGCGATACATGGGCCTACAAAGTGAAACGTTCTAAATCCTTTTAAAAATTGATGGAAAACCCTCAATGCAAAATGCAATTCATAACCACGGCTCTTGGGGCCTTCTAAATAAACATGTTCTTTGGGAGGTATAATAGGTTCCTGTCGTGCCATTCTAATGGAATTTAAAATTAGAACAAATAGATGCATACTTTTCATGTATCTAATAGTAAATTGATGCACAATTCAATTCATGAGGATCATTAGTTATAATGTTAATGGCATCAGGTCTGCCATGAAAAAAGGATTTTGCGATTGGTTGCAGACAGACCCTGCTGATATTCTCTGTCTTCAGGAAACTAAAGCATCCAAAGAAAATGTTGATTGTTCCGCTTTTGAAGAAATTGGTTTTCATGACTATTGGTTTTCTGCACAAAAGAAAGGGTATAGTGGCGTTGCAGTCTTTACCAAAGTAAAACCCGATAATGTGCAATACGGCACTGGTAATGCCGTAAGTGATTCTGAAGGGCGGGTGATACAATTGGATTTTGGAAATGTAAGAATTATCTGTGCTTATTTCCCTTCAGGTGTGTCTGGCGATGTACGGTTAAGTTTTAAATACGAATGGCTGGAGGAATTTTTTCATTATTTACAAGAACTACGCAAAACGCATCCATACCTTATTTTGTGTGGCGATTACAACATTGCGCACAAGGACATTGATATTCATTCACCACTGCGGAACCAAAAAACAACTGGCTTTTTACCGGAAGAAAGAGCATGGCTGGATAAATTTCTCACCAATGGGTGGATTGATGTATTCCGGGAATTTCATCCTGAGCCGGAACGTTACAGTTGGTGGAATCCATTTTTTCCAGGCACCCGTGCGCAAAATAAAGGATGGCGCATAGATTACATCAACGCTACTAATACATTAAAACCTTATTTGAAAGATGCAGAAATTTACCCGCAGGTGGTACACAGTGATCATTGCCCCGTATATGCAGAAATAGCAATAGAATCTGTAAAATGAATGATTGTTTATAATGTTACAATAAAAGTGGAGGCAGATGTTGCAGGTGCGTGGTTAAACTGGCTGTTGCTGGAACATATTCCTGATAAAATAAACACTGATTGCTTTGTTACTTATAAAGTATTACGCCTTTTGGAAGCAGATGATAAAGAAGGACCAACTTACACCATACAATATATTGCTGAAAATATAGAAAGTTATAAAAAGTACATTAGTGACTTTGCATTGGAATTACGAAAGAAAACATTTGAGAGATGGGGTGACGCCTTGGTTGCTTTTCGTTCTGTTATGGAGGTTGTGCAATAGTTGTGCATAAATTTTATTTTAACCCATTAATCTGTTTTTCTCAACAAAGTTTTGTATGCACGGATACTTTCTGTACTCGTTAGCAGGTGGTGTAGTAATGCATTTGTACAGAACAGTTTATGAAGGTAGCGCCTTTGACTTTTCCCAATAAGAGTGTACTTGCCAGAACCTTTACCAGTTGCGCATTCTGAGATGCTTTTTATGTTACTAAAATTATTTTGATGGACAGAAAAAGCGGCTAAATTTGTCTCACTCAATTTTAAAATATTATCACAATGAACAAAGGCGAACTAATTAACAAAATTGCCGATGAGGCAGGCATCACAAAAACTCAGGCTAACACCGCTTTAGATTCTTTTGTTGAAGCAGTTACAAAAACTTTAAAAGGCGGAGGAAAAGTAACTCTGGTAGGTTTTGGAACTTTTTCTGTTTCTAAACGTGCAGCCCGTAATGGCCGCAATCCACAAACAGGTGAAGTGATCAAAATCAAGGCAAGAAAAGTTGCCCGCTTTAAGGCAGGTAAAGAACTTGCGGGCAGAATTTGAAAATTTGCCATTTAAAGCTCCAATACTTTTACAAGCGGTATCGGAGCTTTTTCATTTAACTTACATCTCAAATAAAAAAGCTAATGGGTAAAGGAGATAAAAAAACAAAAAAAGGAAAAATTTTTAAAGGTTCTTTTGGTAAATCACGACCGGCGAAAACCCGCAACGAATCAACTCCTAAAGAAAAACTGATAAGCAGTAACACAACAGGCTAATGAGCCAATCACAAGAGGAAAATTCATTGGATAAGCAGTAAAAAATCTTCAGCTTAAAATTACCAATACTATTACATCACGGCCCTAACCGTTCCACTTTCCATTCACCACCTTCCTGCAGGGTATATTGTATACGGTCATGCAAACGACTGGTACGTCCCTGCCAGAATTCCATAATTACCGGTTGCACGATATAACCACCCCAAAATGATGGGCGTTTAACATCTACGTCTGTATATTCTTTTGCCACTTCATTAAATTTATTATCCAGCCATTCGCGACTTTCAATAGGCTTACTTTGCGGAGAAACCCACGCACTGATCTTGCTGCCGTGCGGACGTGATGCAAAATATTCATCACTTTCTTCCTGTGGCACTTTACTTACTAATCCTGTAATTCTTACCTGGCGTTCCAGTTCCTTCCAGTAAAATACAAGGCAGGCTTTTGGGTTTTCGGAAAGTTGTATTGCTTTATAACTTTCATAGCTGGTAAAAAAAACAAACCCGTTTTCATCAAACCCTTTCAATAATACCAACCTGGCAGCGGGCATTCCATCTAAGGATGCAGTTGCCAGCGTCATTGCATTAGGTTCTTCAATTTTTGCGTTCACAACTTCTTTCCACCATTCCTCAAACTGTTGTATAGGGTTTTCCCTTACATCGTTTTCCAATAAAAAACGAGTTTTGTATTCTGTACGCAGGTTTGCAATGTGGTGTGTCATAAAAAGCATCAACCTCTTACCAAAGTTCCTACTTTTTCACCCGTAACTACTCTATATAAATTATCCGGACGGTTCATATCAAACACAACAATAGGTAACGAGTTTTCCATGCATAATGTAAAAGCAGTCATATCCATTACCTTCAGGTTATTGGTAATGCATTCTGCAAAAGTAACGACGCCATATTTTGTTGCAGAGGAATCTTTTTCCGGATCCGAAGTATAAATACCATCTACGCGGGTACCTTTCATAATAACATCTGCTTTTATTTCAATTGCTCTTAAAGAGCCTGCTGTATCTGTAGTAAAATACGGATTGCCGGTGCCGGCGCCAAAAATCACTACCCTGCCTTTCTCCAGGTGGCGTATGGCACGGCGGCGTATGTAAGGCTCTGCAATTTGCTCCATTTTTATAGCACTTTGCAGCCGGGTGTAAACACCTATTTTCTCTAAACTGGCCTGCAAAGCCATTCCATTTATAACAGTAGCCAGCATTCCCATGTAATCTCCGTGGGCCCTTTCTATTCCCGTTTCAGCTTCATTCATACCCCGGTAGATATTACCTCCTCCAATTACTATTGCTACCTGCACACCCAGATCTATGATAGATTTTATATCCTTCGCATATTGGGCAATTACATTTATATCAAAGCCAAAGCTTTTGTCTCCCATAAGCGATTCGCCGGAAAGCTTCAGCAGGATGCGTTTGTACTTGGGCAGCATATCAGTAAATGTTGTACGACCGGAAGGCGCAGCGAAGATAATAGATTTGACTTTTTATGCTTTGAAACGTTTTGTTTAAAAGCTTATTTTCAAAGGTGCTTTATCGTTTACTGAAACTATATGCCCGGTTAGCAATCAAAATATATTGCCGTAAGATCATTATCAATAAACCAGAATACCTGCAATTAGAAGGACCCTTGTTATTAGCAGCCAACCATCCTAATTCTTTTCTTGATGGAATTATTACAACCACTCTTTTTCATCATCCTGTGTACTCGTTAACACGTGGCGATGCATTTACAAAAACGTTTGAAAAGATTTTGAGGTGGCTGCACTTGTTGCCTGTTTACCGTACCAGTGAGGGAGTAGAAAACCTGTCGCACAACTATACCACTTTTGCTGTTTGTCAGCAGGTGTTTCAAAAAAAAGGAATTGTATTAATATTTAGCGAAGCAGGTACAAAAAATGAGTGGCACCTGCGACCATTAAGAAAAGGTGCAGCACGGCTGGCTATAGGTTCATGGCAAAAAGGTATTGAATTAACTGTTGTGCCACTGGGGTATAATTACAGTTCGTTTGGCAAATTTGGAAAAGTGGTACATATTAATTTCGGTGAACCTTTGCCGGGGAAAATTATTTTGCAGCAAAATGCGGAAGGCAAAAAAATGCTGGCCTTTAATAAGCTATTACAAGACCAATTGCAAAAAGCAGTTTACGAGATAGATCTAAAAGACAAACAAAAAAGAAAAGAAAAATTTTATCTTTCTAACAATCTTATTAAAAATGTATTGCTGGGTATACCGGCTGTTATTGGGTTTATATTTCACTCACCGATATATATTGCTGCACTGCTTTTTGCAAATGCCAAATTTCACAATGATCATTATGATGCAGTGGTAACATCTTTGCTTATGATTTTTTATCCTCTGTACTTGCTGGTGATAGTTTTTGTTGTTGCATACTTTTTTAGCTGGGCAGCAGCACTGGCAACTTTTGTTTTACTACCCTTTTGTGCCTGGTCTTTGGTACAGTTTAAATATCAGTTTGGCTTTTAGAATGAGCGTAGTTGGTACATTTACTAAAATTAACTGCCATGATACTGATTATTTTAGGTATTATCATACTGATCATTTCATTTTCAATTCGTACGCTGCCGAACATTGATCGTCCATCACGGCTGGGTCGAATAATAGGAATAGCTTTTATTGTATTAGGAATTTTTACAAGCAGCATTGTACAGATTGATGCGGGCCAGATAGGAGTGAAAAAACTATTTGGTAATGTACAAAGAGATGTGCTTTCCAGCGGTTTACACATGATAAACCCACTAATGAAAGTAGAACAAATGGATGTACGAACACAAAATTATACTATGAGTGGAGTGACAGACGAAGGTCTTAAAAGCGGTGACGATGCAATAAGAGTATTAACTGCCGATGGCCTGGAGGTTACGATTGATTTAACTGTTCTGTATCGTGTAGTGCCGGCGGATGCTCCAAAGCTGGTAAGGGAAACAGGTGTGGATTATGAGGACAAGATTGTTCGCCCTATTGCCCGTACACGCATACGTGACAATGCGGTGTACTACGATGCGGTGGCCCTATTTTCTTCAAAAAGGGATGAATTTCAAAACAGAATTTTTAAAGGCATTGAGGCTGACTTTAAAAAAAGAGGTTTATTTCTTGAAAACCTGCTTGTCCGGAACATTACATTACCGGCATCAGTGAAAGGTACAATTGAACAAAAGATACAGGCAGAGCAGGAAGCACAAAAAATGCAATTTGTATTACAAAAAGAAAAACAGGAAGCAGAGAGAAAAAGGGTGGAAGCACAGGGTATCGCCGATTACCAGCGCATTATTTCTGAAAGTCTTACAGAAAAGCAACTACAGTACGAACAAATAAAAGCAACCATGGAACTGTCCAAATCGCAGAATGCAAAAATAATTATGATGGGCAGAGGAACGCCTGTGATATTGGATGCGAAGCAGTAAGAAATCTACCCGGGAAGTTTTGCTGTCCTGACCTTTTTCGACAAAATGCAACTTTTAGCGATGAAAGTAATGATCTGAACCTTTCTATATCTTTTTTTAGTAGATTTAGGAAATGAGAACCAACCAGGTTCGATTTCATGCATTTTATCAACCATACTACCACCTATATTTATTGCTTTATAATATTTTTTTCTATTTTACTTCCTTTCTGTAAAATCACTGCTCAGGAAACAAACAGTCAGGCATCAGGAAAAATAACAATTAATAAAAATGAAATACTTCGCGGGGTGACAGTAACCGCTACTCATGAACCCACCAAAAATATTTTCATCACACAAAGCCGTTCTGATGGGTTTTTTTATTTCTTTAATTTAAAACCCGGTGGTCCTTATACAATTACGGTCAGCCACACAGGTTATGAAACTGAAAAAAAGGAAAACATCTTTCTAAATCTTAATTCCTCAGGTCATTTTTTCAATCTTAGTAATAATGATGGGATTGATTTTATATTGAAAGAGAAAAATATTACGATGCCGGAAGTAACAGTAAAAAGTTTTGCAAATAACAAAACCGGAATAGAAACAGATATCAGCAATCAAAGGCTACTTAGTCTCCCTTCCATCTCACGTAATTTGCAGGATTATATTCGTCTCGTGCCGCAGGCCAAAGTAAATGGTGATGGCATGATATCGCTTGCAGGGCAAAGCTCCAGGTTCAATGCTTTTTTTATTGACGGCGCTAACAATAATGATATACTTGGTTTAGCTCAAAGCGGCACTAATGGCGGACAAACAGGTTCACCTCGGATTTCAATGGAAGCTATTGAGGAAGTGAAAGTTTTACTTGCACCCTATGATGTGCAATACGGAAATTTCACGGGAGGCAGCATCAATGCCATTACCCGTTCGGGCAGTAATAAAGCTAAAGCATCTGCATGGTATTACTTCCGCAATGAAAATTTAGCAGGAAGGTCTCCTGAACCAATCGAAAAAACAGGTTCACCGGGAGAATATTACCGTCCGCGTTTGTCCCATTTCTTTAATCAAACTGCCGGAACATGGTTTAGTGGCGCATTGGTAAAAGAT
>JBHENB010000086.1:0-7774 GCA_046262255.1 Chitinophagaceae bacterium | reverse complement strand
ATACTCAGCTGCTTTTTTTGTGTTTGGGTTAAGCTTATCTCTGCCAAGTAAAGATTGAATGGTAGCCACCGCTTTTTCAAATTGACCAAGGCCTGCTAAATTAATGGAATATGGCAGGCGATAGTCTGCTGTAGAGTTAGTGTCTAACGCAAATGCTTTTTCGTAAGTAGCAACGCTTTGCTGGTAATCTTTTGTTTGTCCAAACACACCCGCTAATGATAAATACGCATCAATGTATTTTGGTTCTATACTGATTGCTGCCTGCAAATACATAATGGCTTCTTTATATTTTCCATCCAAAGCCCTTGCTAATCCTACATTGTAAGTTTCAACTGCTTTTTTGTTGATCTTAGACGGATCGTACTGCGCAGAAGAAGAAAACGTAATAATTATTAATACCTTAAAAAAGAAAAAGCATAAGGTGTAATAGCTTTTCATAGATGCTATGAAAATAGATTTTTCTCAATAAGAATTTGCCTGAACTCGGATAAATTAACAATATTGATAACAGGAAATTCTATCGTTTTAAGAATATCAAAATCCTTATCCTCTGTTACAAGATATTGAGCATTTGCTGCAAAGGCACAATCAACAAATTTATTATCATCTTCATCCGAAGAGATGAGGTGTAACTTGTAAAATACGGTTACAGGAATTGCATTTGGAATCTCTATCAAGGATTGTATAACTGCTGTTGCTACTTGTGAATGCCAGTGTTTACTTACTTGTTCTTCATATTCAATAAGTATATCTGTTGTGTATGCAATCTGAAATTTACTTTCCAAAAGTAATTTGTAGATCCAGTGAGTTGCTGAGTAAGACGAAATGGAGACAAGTAACACATTTGTATCAATCACTGTCAACATCCGTTATCAGGATTTTTCATGGAGCCACTCATCCATGTTGGTTTGTGTAAAGCCGCGTTCTTCCCAAATTTTATCAGCCATACCAATAGCCTTTTGTGCATAAAATCTGCCTAAAAAAGTTTTTAGTTCTAGCAAATCTTTTTCACTCAGGTTGGTACTAAAGAGCTTTAATAACTCCAGCTGTGCATTTGTGAAAGGAGCTTTTGATTCCATTTTTAAAATTAATAATATTAAATGAAGCTCTTAAGGAATGTTAACGAATTTATGTATTTGAAGGGAAAGCTGCCATTGGGGATGAGATTTTATATAATAAATGATCAGGGGTGTAATTGCAGCAGCTTTATCCCACTCCGGTTGTAAATAGAGTTTGCAGGATGGTGGTACCCGTTCAGCATGTTGCTCCGCCCATTCAAAATCAGATCTGTTATATACAACAACTTTCAGTTCATTAGCATCTTTTAAAACTTCTGAAAACGGTGCTTTGAATTTCTTTGGTGAAACAGTTATCCAGTCCCAACTACCTGACAAGGGTGAACTGGCAGACGTTTCCAAATGAGTTTTATAACCAGCAGCTTGTAACTGCCTGGTTAATTCAGAAAGATCATGCAACAATGGTTCACCACCGGTTACTACAACAAGCTGCGCCGGAGTTTTTCTAATAGTAAATATTAAATCTTCAATATTCAACAAAGGATGTCTTTCTACATCCCAGCTTTCTTTTACATCACACCAGATACATCCAACATCACAACCTCCAAGGCGAATGAAGTATGCAGCTTTTCCCTGGTGAAAGCCTTCACCTTGCAAGGTGTAGAAGTGTTCCATTACGGGAAGGCTTAAGGCAGAAGGTATATGGTATAGGGTAGAAGGCATTGGATTATTCTTTTCGCAAATATTTTATGAAAGAAATAAGCATAGCTCTTAATTCATTGATCATTTTATTTATGAGATTATAATCTGCCGTAGTAATATAATTTAGTTCTTGTGCAGCAAAGCAGCAATAATCAATTTCATTAGTAGAACCTAAGGCTGTATCTAAAAAATGGGCGAAGTCTTTATCTGTATATCTTCCGCAGCCTTCCACAATATTTAGTGGAATAGATAAAGCTGCTCTGTTAAGTTGTGCAGTAAGTTCAAATCTTTCTTCTTTGGGGAATCTTATGGCAATATTTTTCCTTACAAAGCTGTATGTGTCATGAGCTTTTTTCCAAACATCTAATTTTTTATAATCTCTCATATATTTGTATTTCTTGCCTTCTACCTTAAGCCTTTCGCCTTCAACCTATTCGTAATACTTCAACGCACATCCTTTAAATGTATTTTTAAGAAGTGCAGCAATGGTCATTGGTCCTACACCGCCGGGCACGGGAGTAATGTACGAGCATTTTTCTTTTACATTTTCAAAATCTACGTCACCTTCTAAGCGGAAGCCTGATTTTTTATTTTCATCTTGCACACGTGTAATGCCTACGTCAATCACCACTGCACCTTCTTTTACCATGTCTGCTTTAATACATTCCGGTTTGCCCAAAGCTGCTACCAAAATATCAGCCGATAAACAAATTTCCTTAAGATTTTGAGTATGTGAATGGCAAACAGTTACAGTACAATTACCCGGATTGCCTGCTCCACTTAAAAGGATACTTATCGGACGACCTACAATATTGCTTCGGCCAATTACCACTGCATGCTTTCCTTTTGTTTCAATTTTGTAATGCTCCAGTAGCAACATAATACCAAAAGGTGTTGCAGGTACAAAGGTTGGTTGTCCAAGCACCATTTTTCCAACTGTGTTCGGGTGAAATCCATCTACATCTTTCTCCGGGCCTATTGCATTAATCACTTCATCTGCAGTGATGTGCTGCGGCAAAGGCAACTGCACTAAAATGCCATCTACATCGGGGTCATTGTTTAAATCTGTAATTACATCCAGCAATTTTAAAGATGTTATGGATTTTTCAAAACGAATAAGTGTAGATTTGAATCCTACTTCTTCACAAGCTTTCACTTTGGCATTTACATAAGTTTCGCTGGCACCATTATTTCCCACCAGAATTGCGGCAAGGTGTGGTACAGTTTTTCCACTTGCAAAAAGCTGGGCCACTTCCAACTTTAAAGATTCTTTAATTGCTGCTGCCACTTCTTTACCATTCATAATTTTCATGGCTCAAAGGTAGGAGGAGACTCTTTCTATTTATAATGGGATGACTCCATTACAGAATTTGTATGCAGTACTTATGCTATATAAGTTACATTATATTTTTATTTTACCTTTCTGCTAAATAACTGCTTTGAGGATAGTTTTAATCTTTGTTGTTTTTTCTGTTAGTATACCGTTGAATGGGCAAACTGTCCGGATGCCTGCATCAGCACCGTACACCACGTTAACTGCCTATAGTGCACACCAGGCCGATGTTTTTTCTTTTACAGGTAACCAGGCAGCGCTGGCAAATATAAATTCCTTAACGGGAGGTGTTTACGGCGAAAGAAGATTTTTGCTGCAGGAGCTTTCATTATATCATTTAGCATTTGCAATGCCTACCTCCACCGGTAATTTTGGATTGAAAGCAGGTTATTTTGGCGGCTCAGATTATAACGAATCGCAATTAGGATTGGCGTACGGCAGGCGTCTTGGAAGCAAAATAGATATTGGTGTTCAGTTCAATTATTACAATTTTCGGATAAGCGGTTACGGAAATACATCCAGTATAAATTTTGAAGCAGGAACAATAATTCATCTTACAGAGCAATTACATGCCGGCATTCATACTTATAATCCAACAGGTTCTAAGTTGGGAAAAAATGATGAAGAACAACTGCCTTCGGTGCACACCGCCGGTATAGGATACGAGCCATCAGAAAGTTTTTTAGTAAGTGTTGAAGTGCAAAAAACAGAAAATGAAAACATAGCTATAAACGCAGGTGTGCAATATATACTCCAGGAAAAATTATTAGCGAGAGGAGGCTTCACATCCGGTAATTCCAGTTATTATCTTGGATTTGGAGTTTTCCTGAAAGAATTCAGGTTAGATGCTACTGTCTCAATACATCCACAACTCGGGCTCACTCCGGGATTAATGCTCATTTTTAAAAATAATAGCATCAAACAGTGAAATGTGCATATACCATATTGTTCATCTTGTTGATAATTATTAAACAAACCTCTGTAGCACAGGATGTGCCTGTACCTACAGAACAGCAACTGGAAAACTTAACTGATGTGCTGGAAGGTGAGCCGGAAGATGATAACTTCCTGCAGCAGTTAACGTACTTTAAAGAACATCCTTTAAATATTAATGCTGCAACAGCAGAAGATCTTCAGCTTTTTAGAATTCTTACAGATTTACAGATCCAAAATCTTTTGCGTTATCGAAAATTATTAGGGCCTTTTATAAATATTTATGAGTTACAGGCAGTGCCATCATGGGATGTGGCAACTATAAGAAGACTTCTTCCATATATCATTACATTACCTGCATTAAACATTAACGAAGAATTTTTGCACAGGTTAACAAATGGGGAGCATTATATTTTATTACGGGAAACTCGTGTGCTGGAGAAAGCAAAGGGGTATGATAAATCTTTAAGCAACCGGTATTTAGGCAATAGAGACCGCCTATTTCTGCGGTATAAATACCAATACAAAAATCTTTTACAATATGGTATTACGGCCGATAAAGATGCAGGAGAACAATTTTTTAGAGGTGCCCAGTCAAAGGGGTTTGACTTTTATTCTTTTCACTTATTTGCCCGGCAGATTGGCAGTATAAAAGCGGTAGCACTTGGAGATTTTACAGTTAATCTTGGCCAGGGGTTGATTCAATGGCAATCACTTGCATTTAATAAAAGCTCAGAAGTAATAAGTATAAAAAGACAATCACCAATTCTGCATCCTTACAGTTCGGCTGGTGAATTTTTCTTTAACCGTGGTGCAGGATTAACAATAAAAAAGGGAAACATTGAGGTAACCGGATATTCATCATATAAAAAAATATCAGGCAATATTTCTATTGATACTATAAATGAGGTTGAATTCTTCACCAGTTTTTTAACTTCGGGATATCATCGAAACAATACAGAAATTGCTGATAGAAACAAAGTAGATCAATTTTCATTTGGAGGCAATGTTTCATATAATAGCACAGGGTTTAAATTTGGTATAAGCACAGTTCATTATCAATTCTCAAAACCATTACAAAAAAGAAATCTCCCTTATAATCTTTTTGCAATAACTGGTAAACAATGGAGTAATTACAGTGCTGATTACGGATTTACTTTCCGTAATGTTCATTTATTTGGTGAAGCTGCAATGGATAAGAATTACAATAAAGCATTTGTAAATGGTGCTTTGATAAGTATTGATCCTAAAGTAGATGTTTCTTTATTGTACCGTAATTTATCGCCGGAATATCAGTCGGTTTATGGTAGTGCTTTTACCGAAAATGTCAGCCCATCTAATGAGAAAGGTTTTTATACAGGAATAGTAGTTCGGCCAGCTTCTTTTCTGAAAATAATGGCTTATGCTGATTTTTATAGTTTTCCATTTTTGAAATTCCAAACCGATGCACCAGGTAAAGGCCAGGATTATTTAGCCCAGCTGACTTATCAGCCAAATAAGCAAGTAGAACTTTACTTAAGATTCAGAAATGAGCATAAGCAATCAAACGCAAGCAATGTAAACACTGTAACAAATTTCCTTGTTTATAATACAAGGGAAAACCTTCGTGTGCATCTTACCTATAAATTAAGCCCTGTTTTTCTGCTGAAAAGCAGGGTTGAGGCAGTTTTTTATAATAAAAATGAACTTAATCGCTCTGAAGGTTTCCTGACATTTATTGAAGGAACTTATAAGCCTACCGGAAATTTGTCTGCTAACTTACGACTACAATATTTTGAAACAGACGATTATAATAGTCGCATCTATGCCTATGAGAATGATGTACTTTATAGTTTTAGTATACCGGCATTTTTTGATAAAGGCTACCGCTACTATTTTAATTTAAGTTATAACTTAGGCAAAAAAATTACACTTTGGTTACGATTTGCCCAAACAATCTATAAGGATAAAGCTTCAATTGCCTCAGGTTTAGATGAAATCATAGGGGATACCCGTTCCGAGGGGAAAATACAGCTCAGGTACGTTTTTTAACAGCTCGTGTACAAATTTTAATATTTCATCCTTTGTTAACAATTTGTAAACAAATCGTTATCTTAGCACGCAGCATTCGTTATATTTCGATTGTCTGTTATTTATTTGCTTGTCGAAAAAACTTTCAAACTGCTATTAAGCTTAAACATTCAAAAACAAACATTCACATGAGAAAAATTGTATCATTGCTCTCATTGCTGATGCTAATGAGTGCATTGGCATTTAGCCAAACCCGCACAGTTACAGGTACTGTCACAGATGAAAATGGAGCTCCGGTTCCATTTGCAACAATAACCGAAGCAGGCACCCAAAATGCAACAACTGCTGATGCTAATGGTAATTTTAGCATTACTGTCAGGCAGAACAGCCGCTTAACTATCAGTGCAACAGGTTTTGGTAATGTAACAGTCTCTCCTACAGGAGCAACCCAAAATGTTACCCTTAGAAGAGGTGAAGGCCAATTACAGGAAGTGGTTGTAACTGCCTTAGGGATCAGGAGAGAAAAAAGGGGCCTTTCGTCTGCAGTATCAGAAGTTAAATCAGATATGCTTGTACAAAAGTCTGAGCCTGATATATTAAGAAGCCTGGAAGGTAAAGTTCCTGGTGTTAATATAACATCCGGCGGCGGTGCACCCGGGCAAAGCACCAAAATAAATATTCGTGGTATTACTTCTTTTAGCGGCAATAATCAGCCAATAATAGTTGTTGATGGTATCCCATTTGATAACTCTGTAAATGCGTCCGTAGGGTTAGATCAAAATACAGTATTTTCCAACCGTTTATATGATATTGATCCGAACAATGTAGAAAGTGTTACAGTGTTAAAAGGTGCTAATGCTGCTGCTTTATATGGCAGTGGTGCACAAAATGGCGCTATTGTTATCACAACAAGGACGGGTACAAAGATGAAAAACAAAGGATTGGAAGTGACATATAACGTCTCCTATTCTACTGAAAAGGTTAGTGATTTACCAGATTATCAGGATATTTATGGACAAGGGTCTAATCAAAATTACAATGGAGGATTTATTGGTAACTGGGGTGCTCCTTTTGGCTTTCAACGCGACATGTTAAACAAGCAACTGGGATACGACAGGTACACTACGACAAATGCACCTGATTCAGTTCCACATCCATTATATTATGCCTCTTATGCGGCAGCAAGATTCAGAACAGTATTTCCCGAGCTTGCGGGCAAGAATGTTTTTTATGGACCACATGATATTGTCGGGGGCTTTTTTCAAAGAGGTCATGTAGTGGAAAACAGTATAAACGTTAGTTCTTTTCAGGGGAAAACGGGATTAAATGCTGGTGTATCACGAATGACAAATACTGGTATTATACCTAATTCTAACGCAGCCCGCACTTCAATTAATTTCGGTGGAACTTCTACATTGGCAAATCGACTAACAGTAAGTGGAAGCGTTAATTATATTCGTACCGACCAACAATCTCCTCAATCAGGAGCATCGTATTTTAATGATTATGGACCGGGTGAAGGTAATAGTTCAATTTATGCCCGTTTATTTTATCTACCAAGGAATTTTAATTTAAATGAGTATCCCTTCGAAACTCCCGATGGTAGAAATGTATTTTATCGTTCATTGGATAATCCACGATGGATTGCAAAATACAATCTATTTAATAGTACAGTTGACAGAGCATTTGGGGGATTAACTTTCAGTTATGATCCTTTTAAGTGGTTAAATCTTACGGCACGTGGAGGTGTTAATACTTATACTGATCATCAGACTAATGT
>JBHENB010000085.1:0-7789 GCA_046262255.1 Chitinophagaceae bacterium | reverse complement strand
GTCTGCTAAAAAGGCTCGTCCCTGGTCATTAAGCTGTTCGTGTAATCTTGCAGCTTCATAAGCTTCATTGCGTAATTTAGGGCATGAACGGGATGCGCAAACAAGTGTAAAATGAATACGAGGGTCATTAAATTGTTTTCTTAATATGTCATGTTCTATCCGGTCAAGTTTCATGTCCTGCCCACCAATTTTAAAAAACTCCTTTTGCCACGGGGTATTAACAAATGGAATTTGGATTGCAGGTCCAATGTCTTTTATACTTTTAACAGGATAATTATCTATGATTAATTTTAAAGTGAAAGCATTGTATGCATTTATCCAATACGCTTTCTTCTCATTATTACTCCATTTATCAGAAGGGGGATATTGGCTTAATAGTTTTAAATACTGTTCAAATTCTCGCCTATCATTTTTCAAACCTTTATAATTAACCCATCCGCTATTATTTACATACTTCTGTAAAATCTTTGTGTATAGCTGATTTGATGGAGGATGATCAGAATTGCCTTTTGGCTGTCCGGTTCCGGAGATAATAAGCATTGTAATTGCGCTAATAAAGAATATCAACTTTTTCATACTATAATTTTTACTTTTATCTATTAAATGGGCGATCCTATTTACCCGATTATATAGTCGTAAAATTTATAGGAACCTGACAACAAAATGTTGTATTCAATAAAAGTTGTATGGCATTTTCTTATTAACGGCAAAACGGTTTCAGGTTACATAAGTGTACTTACATTCCCTTTTTTATCAATGATCAGTTACAGGGAACATTTGATGACATAACTGTTAAAAAAGTTATACACTTTGGGCAAGTATCAATAGAAATATCGTAAGAGCAGTTGCAGAGTTAGCAATATTGAATAACCTGACAAGCATGGGTAAACAAACCTAATTGTCACCACAAACTTTATTGAACATTTACAACATTCTCATACATTCAATGTTTAATACGTTGGTGATGAAAAATAAATTATCAATAATCATCTTTAGCTTCCTGCTAATGTTTCAGAGTTCGTGTGGGCAGTCGCAGCAGACAAATAAAAAAGAAGAAATGAAGGAGCATCCGTACACGAACGAGCTTATTCACGAAAGCAGCCCTTACTTATTACAGCATGCACACAACCCTGTAAACTGGTACCCGTGGGGCGAGAAAGCATTGAAAAAAGCAAAGGATGAAAACAAAATGATTATCATCAGCATTGGTTATGCTGCCTGTCATTGGTGCCATGAAATGGAAAAGGAAACCTATGAAGACACGGCTGTTGCCCGTATTATGAATGAACATTTTATCTCTATTAAAGTAGATCGTGAAGAGCGGCCTGACGTAGACCAGGTTTATATGAATGCCGCACAATTAATTACCGGAAGCGGCGGATGGCCATTGAATGCATTTGCTATGCCCGATGGTAAGCCTTTTTATGCAGGCACTTATTTTCCTAAAAAAGACTGGAAGCAATTGCTGAATTATTTTATTGACCTATACCAGAAAAACCCTACGGCACTTAATGAGCAGGCGGCAAAAGTTACACAAGGTATCCACGCTATTGAGAATGTGCCTTTCAATAAAACAACAGCTTCATTTACTATTAATAATCTGGATGCTAATTTTAAAAACCTACAGCCGAATATAGATTATCAAAAGGGAGGCGAAAAAAGAGCGCCTAAATTTCCCATGCCGGCTGTTTGGGAATATCTGCTTTATTATCATTACCTCAGTAAGAATGAAAAAGCATTGAGTGCGGTAACAGCTACCTTAAACAACATGGCAATGGGTGGTATTTACGACCATATTGGCGGCGGGTTTGCCCGGTACTCAACGGATGCTAACTGGCATGTGCCACACTTTGAAAAGATGGTGTATGATAATGCGCAACTGGTAAGCTTATATGCGCATGCATACCAGGCAACAAAAAACCCTTTGTATAAGAAAGTGGTGTACGAAACGCTTGACTTTATTGAAAGGGAAATGACTTCTCCCGAAGGAGCTTTTTATTCATCATTGGATGCAGACACCGAAGGTGAGGAAGGGAAATATTATGTGTGGACAAAAACAGAAATTGAAAAGGCTCTGGGTAAAGAAGCTGGTCTTTTCAATGACTACTTTAATGTAACTGTTGGTGGCAACTGGGAGAGAGGAAAAAATATCTTATTCAGAAATACGGCTGATGAAACCATAGCAGCAAAATACAATGTAACGAAAGAGCAGCTAGAAGAAAAGATTGAAGCAGACAAAGCAGCACTTTTAAGTGTTCGAAGTAAGCGTGTGCGACCTGGTTTGGATGATAAAATACTTACTTCCTGGAATGCTTTGATGCTGAAAGGTTATGTAGATGCTTACCGGACATTTGGGGAAGAAAGGTTTTTAAAAGCAGCACTTAAAAATGCAAATTTTTTATCTGCTAAAGCAATTAACAACAATAATGAAATAACCCGCAATTATAAACACGGCAAATCTTCCATTGCCGGCTTCCTCGATGATTATGCCTTTACCATTTCTGCCTTTATAGATTTGTACCAGGCAACCTTTGATGAAAAATGGCTGTACAAAGCCAAAGAACTGGCTGCTTACACACAAACTCATTTCTTTGACAATACATCAGGAATGTTTTATTACACGCATAATCAACATTCAAATCTCATAGCCCGAAAAATGGAAATATCCGACAATGTTATTCCATCTTCAAATTCTGAAATGGCTAAAAACCTGTTTTACTTAGGACACTTTTTTAGTAATGAAGCACAAATTAAAAGAGCACAACAAATGCTGTTGAATGTTCAAAAAGACGTGCAGCAGAATATTTATTTTTATCCGAATTGGGGGATATTAGAAGCTGGTTTTGTAGGCGGTCTTTATGAAGTGGCAATAGTTGGAAAGGATGATTTACATAAACGTGAAATGATAGATGAATACTACCTTCCGAATATGCTGCTTTTAGGAAGTAAAGAAAAAGCTACTTTAGAACTATTGGAAAATAAATTAGTGGAAGGTCAAACTACTATTTATGTATGCCAGGATAAAGTATGCAAACGTCCTGTTACGGAAGTAAAGGATGCAGTGATACAAATCAGAACATTGAAATAAGTTTTTGGAAGGGTTAAGAGTGACGTTAATATTTATATCCTTCACCTCTATGTTCTTCCAATTGCACACCTAACGCCATAACCATACGATTAACAAAGTTGAAATAAGAAGTAACGAGCACTACATCTAAAATGGCTGAATCATCTAAACCTTTATTCCTTAATTGTTGAGTGTAATCTTCATTTTCATGTGCAGCAGGATATTGGGTAAGATGCACTGAAAAATCGCACATGGCATGTTCTTCTTCGGATAGCCCTGCACTATGGTAATTACTCTTTAGTTGTTCAACCCTGTTTTCATCTTTCCAATAATTATTCAAAGCTGTTCCATGATGGATTTGACAATACATACAGCCATTAACAACAGAGACAACTACTGCAATCATTTCCTTTTCTGCTCTTGATAAAGCAGTTTTACTGAACATGATGTCCATGTAAAATCGGGTATGGCTGCGAATGCTATCGGGATGTAAGCTTTGGATCATCAGCACTTCAGAAAGGGCACCTCTTTTTTGTATTAACTCATCGTAAATTTCCTTTAGAATTCCTTCTGCGTTGTCGTAAGGTGTAACTGGTATACGCGGCATAAAGTATAAATTTTTAATGCTTGTATTGGGAATCTCTGTTGGTCGCTTACTATTATTTCAAGCTCAGCTCTTCTCTTAATGTGTTAAGCTGCAACAATGTTTCTTCTATTGTTGCAGCTTCGTTATATGCAGGAATGATAATGCTTATCATAATTACAGCATTTATTAAAATCACTCTGCCGGAACATTATTTATAATATCCTGTACACTTGCACGTATTTTATAATCAGGATTAAATTGCCTCCACACTATATTACCTTTTTTATTAATTATAAATGTAGCCGGTACGGGTAAGCGATTGCTTCCATTAGAGCTTGCTTCTTCAAGACGGGCATTTAATTTTTGATTATACATATTTACCTGTGCTGCTTCAGGATTAAATACTACATCGAACGCTTGTCCGATAATAAAATCTTTATCATGCAATAACGTAAAAGAGGCATGTGTCTTTTCTTTGGTTTTCCTGAGCAATTCAGGTTTTTCAGGAGAAATAGCTACAACAGAAGCCCCTTTTTTATAAACAAGCTGCAAACTATCCTGCAGTTGACTCAAATGCCTGTTGCAAACAGGGCACCACTGTCCGCGATAAAACAATACAACCACAGGCCCTTTCTTTAATGCATCTTGTAACTTATACTTTTTTCCCTCTGCATCTGTTGCTTTAAACATGGGCGCTTTTGCGCCCACTGAAATACCTTTTACATCTGATATAGTTTTATTTGTTTGTGACATTGCAGTGATATTAAGTAAGATAAACAGCACTAACAGGCTAATAGTATAGTGTTTAAAAGCTACTTGCATAATTATGATTTTAAATTTTAAAATTTAGCAACATCCTCCTCCGTCATAAAAAAATGTGCTTTCTGATATAAAAATATCATTCCGGTTTAGAACCGATAAGGCTCCGGCTGTTTTATCACATACAGCTAAGGGTTGATTAGGCAGCAAAACATGCCCTTTCTCATCATCAAAATATTCTTCGTGACCGTAATATATAGCTGTCTTTCCTGTAAATACGCATGGCCCGTCAGCCGGCATGGGATCTTTGATGGCAGACACTTCAACACTTTCGATATAAATCAATTCATCGGTATCATAATTCATAGGGTCTAATATTCTGTAAGGGCGTTTAGCTCTGATTTCTATGGTTCCAAAGCCAACGTCTGTTATCATTTTGATGTATTCTTTTAATGGAAGGGAACCACTCAGGCATAATGCTCTTAAGCGTTCATCTTCTCTTAAATTTTCAGGTATTTGCTGCTCGCAGGTTGGGTCAGATAATACCAGTCTTCCATGCGGCTTCAGCACACGATACATTTCTTGTAATGCTTTTTTCAGATCGTCATGCTTGAAGATGTTGAACAGGCAATTTTGTGCGGCTACATCAATGCTATTGTCTTTAATGGGTAAATGCAAAGCATCACCTTTTATCAGGTTTACAAATTCAGAACGAAACCAGAGGTTTTCTTTCTCTGCTTCTACAAAGTTGTCTTCGCAAGCCTGCAACATTTCATCCACTACATCTACACCAGTTACGCCACCAAGTTGCCTGCTGAAGTAAGAAAACTGCAATAGCTCCATTCCACCACCAACACCAACATACAGGATTTTTGGATTATTCACGAGGTCTCTTGGATTCACCGTGCTGCCACAACCATAATTCATCTCCAGCATTTTCTTTGGAATGCTGAGTCCGGGCAACTGCCAAACAGGTGTGGTAGTACAACACAATCCAACCTGCGGATTTTCGGCTGCTTCTTTATAAACGTTCTTCGTTGTTTCTAAATAACCTTGTTGCATAGTATAACTTACTTGATAAATGAATGAAAGATGAAATAAAAAAGGGCACTTAACACCGCTGCAATTGGTAAAGTAAGCACCCAGGATAAAACTATTTTCGAGATCTCTTTATTATTCGCTGTTTTGTTTACAATACCGATGCCATAAATACTGCCCACAGAAACATGCGTAGTAGAAACGGGCAAACCAAATGTAGAAGCTGCGATCACTAAAGCGCCGGTTGTTACATTAGCAGTGAAGCCTTGCCCGTGATTGAATTTGGAAATTTTTTTGCTCATGGTTGCAGCTACTTTTCTTGCATTAAGTAAACCGCCTATAGCCATAGCAACAGCAAGCATACTGATGTAAACAGGTAAGTGAAATAAGTGTGTAATCAATAAAAGCGAAACTAATTTTGGTGTATCATTTAATCCTCTTGCAAAAGAAACTATAGCAGCGCTTGCATAGTGCAAATTATTAAGCAATGGTTGAAAACTAATTCCTAAAAATCTTCCCCGGTATTGCACAGCACAATCTTCCTGACTGCCTATAGTTGTTTCTATAACAGGTAAAGCTGTAAAACTATTTGAAGTACTTGCCTTTGCTGTTACAGGTATCCATTTCTTTCCCATACAAACACAACTATCTTCTGTAATACCTGTTGCTTTTCTTGAATAGTGAAATAACCTGTAAAATAAACTACTTAGTATTACAGCAATTACAGGACTTAATACCAATGGAAGAAAAAAAGTTTTTCCAAGTTTGCTAAAATTTACAGCTGTTCCAACTGCAACTAATCCTGCACCAATCAATGCTCCAACCAGGCCATGGGTTGTGGAAATAGGAAAACCAAACCGTGTTGCTAATAAAACAGTTGCACCTGCGGCCAATGCTACTGCCAAAACAAAGTCTGCTGATTGAATAATATTATCAGGCACCAATCCCTTTCCTGAAAAATTTTTTATTAGTGTCTCAGCAAAAAAGTAAGAGCATACAGAACCTGCAAAGGTTGTTATGGTAGCAAATGCCAAAGCCATTTTGTAATTGAGCGTACCGCTTCCCCAAAGTGTTGCTACACCTTTAAAATTATCGTTTGAGCCGTTTGAATAGGTGAGGAAGAGAACTGCAATAAAAAGAAATATTATCATCTTAAAGAATTTAAGTTACTGCCCCGCCACAACTGGAACCTGAGCCTGCAGTACATCCATAGCAATGTTGTCCTATAACAATATTTCTGTTGTTTAATTCAGCATTATTAAATTCACTGATATGCCTACTATTGCAATTCACTTTTAATTCCAGCATCTGGTTGAAATCGCAATCATATAAATAACCATCCCAGCCAATAGAAATTGTATTTCTGCACATAACATTTGCTGCGGCTGTAGGGTTAAAAGCATTCACCAGCTTTTCCATGTACGTTTCATAATTGCCGCTTGTAAGTAAATAATCCAAATAGCGGCTGATAGGCATATTGGTGATGATATACAGATTGTTAAACTCAATGCCGAACTTGTGTTTTAATGCCTGTTTATACTCTTTCTCTAAAGACTGTTGTGAAGGAGGTAAAAATGCACCTGCTGGATTGTAAACAAGATTGAGTTGTAATTCTGTTCCATCCTTGCCATAGCCAACTGTATTCAGCATTTGAAGTGCTTTAATGCTGTCTTCAAAAACACCGTTTCCACGTTGCCTGTCTGTTCTGTCTTGTGTATAAAATGGAAGAGAAGAAATAACTTCGATATTATGTTGTTTGTAGAACTGAGGAAGGTCATAATATTTTTTGTTAGCCAGAATAATGGTGAGATTGCAACGAACTATTATATGTTTATCCAGCTTTCTTATTTCTTCAACAAACCAACGAAAGTTTGGATTTAATTCGGGTGCTCCACCTGTAAGATCAACTGTTTTTAATTGCGGATTGTTTTTTAAAACATCAATGCATTGCTGCATAGTTTCTTTGGTCATTATCTCTTTCCGGTCAGGACCGGCATCAACATGACAATGCCTGCAGGTTTGGTTGCACATCTTTCCAATATTCACCTGGAAAATTTGTACACCTGTTGCCGTAAGCGGGTACAATCCGTTTTCTTCCAGTTTTTGCTGAAAAGGCACTAATGCAAAATCACCGCTTTGTCCGTGCTCTATGATTTCAATTTGTTCATGGGCATCGGCAAGGGTACTATGTTGTGCTTTCAGTGACTTCATATTGATGCTCCCAAAATTCTAAAGGTGGTCAGTGTTTGATAAAGTATACAGCATTTCCTTGTCCTTCAGCATTCAACACCTGTAACCAATAAAAACCTGATGACAAACTATTTATTGGAATATAATAG
>JBHENB010000084.1:7288-7792 GCA_046262255.1 Chitinophagaceae bacterium | reverse complement strand
GGACAGTGGAAGATAGTACACCTCAGAAGATGTGAAAGAACCTGATTGTATAAACAAATACTTTCTGTCTGTAGAAGTGTAGATGCTTACATAAAATGTGCTGTCCTTTTCCGCAAACACTTCCCTGTCTGCAGTTTCAGGTGTACCGAGGGTATGCAGCATTACTTTGTAGGGCCGGATTGTCTTGTCATATTCTACGTAAAAAAATTGCCTGCTGTCGTTTGTCCATGCAAATGATCCCGCCGCTTTGTCTGGCAAACTATCGGGCAGCATTTTTCCCGTGGAGAGGTCTTTGATGGTGATTGTAAATTTCCTGTCGCCTCTGCTATTTGTTCTGAAAGCAGCTAAGCGATTGTCAGGACTCACGACCGGCTGCTGAAAATAAAAAACCTTTTTGCCAGCCGCCAGTTGATTGACATTCTGGATTGTTTCTTCCCTCGCAGCCATCCTGCCTTTGCGACGGTAATGCACAGGATAGGCTTTCCCTTCGTCGGTTCTCGTGTA
>JBHENB010000084.1:0-7278 GCA_046262255.1 Chitinophagaceae bacterium | reverse complement strand
TACCACCAGCCGTTTCTTTTTACCGGCAGTGAAGAAAAAGTTTTTGCCTGCCTGTTTTTCATCTCCTCATACAGCTTCTGCTGTAGTGGCTGCAGGGGCCTGAGCATAGCCTCAGCATAAGCATTTTCCTGTTTGATGTACTCAAGAACAGCAGGATCATTTTTATCTTTCATCCAGTAGTAGTCATCTGTTCTTTTGTAGCCAAACTCTTCAAATACAACAGAAACTTTCCTGGCAACAGGCGGCAGTGTTTGGGCAGATACCTGAAGGGCAATGATGCAAGGCAAAACTGAAAGAAGTTTCTTCATAAAGTTTTTAGTTTTAACTCTGATGGAATATAATCCGCAGCTAAGAATTGGTAGTGGATATAAAGCCGTTTAAATTTCTAAAGTAGCTGCCATTACTAAAACTACGAAAAGTTAATTACTCGCTTTGCACTTTGTGAATTTTTAATTTGACTTCTGAATTCTTATGGTGATTTTACCGAGGGTGTTCACCTCTTCCCATACTGAACAGTGAAGTTAAGCCCCTCATGGCCAATGGATACTGCACCAAAAATGCGGGAGAGTAGGTAGTTGCCATATTTATTTAGAGCCTTTCCGGATTCCGGAAAGGCTTTTTTATTTAATTCCCATTAGTATAATACGGGAGGACGGGTATTTAAACCATTTAGTAAATCTATAATGATAAATAAGTAAACAGGATTTTCCATAAGCTATTTGGATATACCAAAACCTGCATGCACGAAGTTCAGTAGTCTCGCTTGTACTACCAATATTTATTAAGAGTCCATAGATTAATAACTGCGTGCTACGATTCTTGCTCAAATTAATTGCTCTCCATATAAACATCAAAAGTATAATGTGATGCCTGTACCTATTACGGCTTCCATCGAACTGTTGGCATAACAATTATACTAATCAATGCTAATCATTTTTTAAAATACATTATTATGTTTTACCACGTTCAATCACTTATCAATCCAATTGTTCCTGATGCACCAGATCCATCGGCAGCAAACGCTTTACAGGAAGGTCTTGGCGGCCAGTTTGGTGAGATGCGCACTATGATGCAATATCTTTTCCAAAGCTTTAATTTTCGCGGAGATGCCGTGCCATACCTTGACTTGATACAAGGTGTAGGTGTGGAAGAAATAAGCCATGTTGAGTTGATTTCAAAAACTATTTCCCGCCTGTTGGATGGTGCGCCGGAATACAACGGAAAAAAATTTGACGTCCCCGGCAAAGGTGGGGAAGCCTCTATGGAGATGGCTAAAGAACAAAAAAACGCACAGCATTTTATTGTAGGTGCACAAGGCGCTTTGCCAGTTGATGCTGCCGGCAATCCCTGGAGCGGATCATATCTGCACGACCATGGGAATCTTGTTTTGAACTTGATGGATAACCTGGTGCTGGAAGCAACGGGGCGTTTACAAAAGTGCCGTATTTACCAGATGTCGGATAATAAAACTCTTAGAGCAACAGTTTCTTTTTTAATTGTGCGGGATGAAGCTCACCAGGCGGCGTTTGCCAAGGCACTGGAAACGCTGGGTGTGGATTGGGGTAAGGTATTGCCAATCCCTAAATTCGATTCTTCAAAATACCCCGAGGTAAAACAGTTATTAGATGCAGGTATCCACCGGGAGCAATACCATTTTAGGTTAGATGGCTCGCAGATGGAGAAGATCTTTAGTGGCTCTGCTCCATTAAATGACGGCACTGATCTGGTAACCTTGAAGGAGCCTCGTGAAAGTTACCCCATACCTATGGCGCCGGAAAGGCCTGAAGAATTTGCACCAGGCCTTGATCCTGAATTACAAGAGCTTGCAGACGCATTCACTGACTTCAAAGAAAAAATGTTACCCCCAAGAAAAAAGGCTAACATAAAAAAAAGTTCAAGACGTAAATAGAGTACTATTACCCGTAAAAATAACCTTATAAATGCCTGGTCTTTTACCAGGCTTTTTAATAAAAGATTAATCTGCTTTGCTGCAGACAGAGAAATTTGAATATAATAAGGTTTCCTCTATATGTTTTCTCCCAATTCTCCAATCACCTCCTCTTTTTTTCTTCTGGAAACAATGATATGACTGCCGTCAGTAAACCATAACATTCCTTCCTATCAAGGTGTTTAACAAATTTCTTATTTATGAGGTGTGATTATGTGCCCTTATAAAACCCTGTTCAGTCAAAATGTCCTCGTACTCCTTTAAAGTTTTCGAAACAAGTAATGATTTTTGATTTGTGAAATAAAAACGTGTGTAGTTGTTCTCGCCTTCCAGCCGGATGATAATCTGGGGATCGAAAAAGAAAACACCTTCACTTGTAGAGAGTGCCAGCTTAAAGGAAGTATGGTCTTTCTGCTGAAGATTAGTGATGAGATTTTCTACAAGTTGGTGCTGTTGAACTTGATAACAATAAAATTGGGTAATGTATAAAAATGTCTGTGAGAAAAAGATCACGCACTGAGAGCACTTGAGAAGGCAATATTAATTTGTCTGAATGGCTGGGCTATGTGCTTCAAGATTATCGGTTTTCTATATTACCATCTGATCCGCGGTATAAAAGGATTAATTTTAAATTGATTCTTATAAATATTATTTCATGCCTCAAACCCGCCAACTTGCTGCAATCATGTTTACCGACATCGTCGGTTATACAGCATTGATGGGTGAGGATGAGCAAAATGCATTTCAGATACTTAACAGGAACAGAGAACTGCAGAAGCCGATTATTGAACAATACAGTGGGAAATGGATAAAAGAATTGGGAGATGGCGTAATGGCAAGTTTTACCACAGCTACCGATGCCGTTCAATGCGCCATCTCCATACAACAAGCGTGTTATACTATTCCGGGCCTTCAATTACGTATTGGCATTCATCTTGGCGATGTAGTTTTTGAAAATGAGGATGTGTTCGGTGATGGTGTAAATATTGCTTCCCGCCTACAGGCCATTGCCTCTCCGGGAGCCATTTATATTTCCGAGACAGTACATAATAATATTGCCAATAAAAAAGAGATCAATTCAAAATATGTACGTGCAGAAACACTGAAGAATATAAAAGAACCCATTAGAATTTACGAAGTAAGAAGCAGTCCCTTAGATACGTTACCTGGTTTTAATAAAAAAAACTACAAACCATCACCCAAAAGAAAAAAAATAATTTTTGGTACTATCGGTTTCTTTTTGTTACTGGTCTTGTTGGGTTATTATTTTATTATCAATAAAAACAATGGCAACAATAAAAGCCTCCTGCAGAATTCCATTGCCGTTCTTTATTTCAATAACATGAGCGGTGATTCAACACAGGAATATTTCAGTGATGGAATAACAGAGGAGATTACTTCCCGGCTTGCAAAAATTGGTGGATTAAAAGTAAAAAGCCGCACCTCTGTTTTGCAATATAAGAACCAGACAAAAACTGCTAAGCTGATAGCACAGGAACTTGGCGTAAATAATATTCTGGAAGGGAGCGTAAGAAAGCAGGGAAGTAAAGTGGTTATAACTGCTCAGTTAATAAATGGAGAAACAGACGAACACATCTGGTCTGAAACTTATAACAGAGAGATGAAAGATATTTTTGAAGTGCAATCTGACATCGCCCAACAGATTGCCAAAAAATTTCAGATCAATCTTTCGGATGTTACAAAAAAAAGGTTGGAAACTGCTCCTACCTTAAACATAGAAGCCTACGACCTATATTTAAAGGCAAGCAGTCTTTTTTATCTGGGAGACGGCACAGGAAATAACAATAAAAAATCCGTGGTGCTTTTAAAACAAGCTATCCAACTGGACCCTGCCTTTGCAGATGCCTACGCTTTATTAAGTGAAGCTTATGTATACATTAGTCCACATGTATTGAATCCGAAACAATGGCTTGATTCAGCAACGATATTTGGGCGTAAAGCCATTGAAATTAGTCCTGACAGGGAATCAGGATATATTGCCATGGCTAAAATAAAACTATGGCAGGGGCTTTATGATGAGGCATTGAAATGGTTGTTTAAAGCTCATGACATAAAACCTTTTTCTATAAATCAAATTATTAGCTCCACCTATTTTAAAAAAAATGAATATGGTAAGGCTTACGAGTGGGTCAGGAAAGCTATTGCATACGATCCTGCAGAACCTTCAAATTATTCATCAGAAGCCGGTATATTTTATAAACTCGGAATGCTTGACTCTATGAAAAAATGTATTGACAAGGCGAGAAGGCTAAAAAACAAATCAACCGATATGGATTGGGAGGCACGCAATTATTATTTATTCACTGGTAATGAAGAAGAATATATAGCGCTGTGTAAAAAAGCTTTTGCCCTTGATGAAAAGGCATTTAATACTCAAATGTCAATATTTTATATGATGCAAAGAGATTGGAGAAAATCTGATTCTTTACGCACCATATCATCACGCCCTGATGATATGGATGCAGGTCTTGCTAAAATTCATTCGGGAAAAAAAGAAGAAGGCATGGTCATTCTTAAAAATACCATTGATACAAGAAAATCCTTTTTAGGCTTTGCTGATGAATGGCACAATTTCGATATTAGCCGTTGCTATGCTGCATTACAGGATAGCCGTTATATTTATTATTTCAATAAAGCCGTGGAAAAGGGCTGGCATGACTATACTTTTCTTGAACACGATCCATTTTTTGACTTTGTTAGAAGTACCCAGGAATTTAAAAAGCTTCGGCAAAAAATTTACGAAAGGAACGAACGCTTCAAGGCCGATCTGTTTGCCGCAATAAAACGTAGTGACCTGGCTAATAATAATTGAAGAGCCCTTCTTCAATTTCTGGAGGTAATAAATTGTTTTTTGATTGTCATATCTTTCTATTTCTAAACTCTTCTCATGCCCCAATCCCGCCAATTAGCCGCTATCATGTTTACCGATATTGTAGGTTATACAGCATTGATGGGAGAAGATGAGCAAAGGGCATTTCAGATTCTTACAATGAACAGAGAACTTCACAAACCTATTATTGAGAAGTATGGCGGCAGGTGGCTTAAAGAACTAGGAGATGGAGTAATGGTTAGTTTCACAACAGTATCTGACGCTGTCTATGCTGCACAGGAAATACAACATCAATGCAGAGCATTAGGTGAATTCTCTTTACGTATTGGTATTCATCAGGGAGAAATCGTTTTTGATGGTGATGACGTATTTGGCGATGCTGTAAACATTGCTTCAAGAATCCAATCAGTTGCTTCTATCGGCAACATTTGGATCTCTGATGCTGTACAAAAAAATATTTCAAACAAAAAAGAAATCCAGACAAAATTTGTAAAGGAAGAAAAATTAAAAAATGTAAAAGAGCCAATTCGCATTTACGAGGTAATAACACTTGATGCAAAAATCAGCATACAATCCACTCAGGAAACCTCAGAAAAAAGTTCTGACAAGAGCATTGCTGTATTACCTTTCGTGAACATGAGCAACGACCCGGAACAGGAATATTTTTGTGATGGAATTTCTGAAGAGATCATCAATGCATTGGCACAACTGAATAATCTTAGGGTGATAGCACGAACATCGGCATTTGCATTTAAGGGCAAAAATCTTGATGTGCGGGAGATAGGAAGAATGCTGAACGTGAATACACTTCTCGAAGGCAGTGTTCGCAAAGCAGGCAATCAGTTGCGAATTACAACCCAGTTGATAGGAGTTGCTGACGGGTCCCACTTGTGGTCCAATCGCTACGACAGGGTGCTGGAAGATGTGTTTGCCATACAGGAGAATATTGCGGAGCATGTTGCCACCGCACTAAAAGGCGTTTTGACCAATAAGGAAAAAGAAGCAATACGCCGGCCGGAGACAATTGTTGAAGCGTATGAATATTTTTTGAAAGGTCGCCAACTTCTGCACAAATTGTTGCTTGATGAAGCACAGGAGATGTTTGAGAAAGCTATAGAACTGGATGCGGAATATGCGCCTGCTTATGCGGGTCTCGCTGATTTACATTGCTTTCAATACGAATGGCAAGGTGGAGGTCCGGCTGATCTGCAATCAGCAGAGTGGTGTAGCCAAAGAGCACTGGCGTTAGCTCCTAATCTAGCCGAGAGCCACTCCTCCAGGGGTTATGTACTTGCCCTTGCCAGGAAATATGAGGAGGCTGAAAGGGAATTTGAAGAAGCCATACGCATGAATTCAAACTCCTTTGATGCGTTCTATTTCTATGGGAGGACGTCTTTTGCGCAGGGGAGAATTCAGAAATCAGCTGACTTGTTCCGCAAAGCGTCTGATGTACGGAAAGAGGACTTTCAAAGCATGCTACTACTTGCTCAATCACTGCGTATTTTAGGTCAAGATGACTCACAAGAATTACTGGAAGGTATAACAAGGGCCCGGAAACAACTGCAGCTCAATCCACTGGATCGTAGAGCCCTTTCCCTTACGCCTGGCTTCCTATTTGAAGCTGGGGAGAAACAGGAAGCATTACAATGGATAAATAAAGCTCTGAACTTATATCCCGATGATCCCGGAGTTTTGATCAATGCAGTTTGCCTGTTTGCAGTAAGCGGCGATAAGTTGCGAGCTCTGACTCTTCTGGAGAAAGTTTTCGAAAAAGGATATGGTAAAAAAGACTGGATCGAAAACGATCCTGATTATGATTCACTCAGAGATGAACCCCGGTTCAAAGAATTGTTGAAAAAGCTTGACAAACACCAGTAAAGCGACATTCACTCATGCCACAAACCCGCCAGTTAGCCGCAATCATGTTCACCGATAAGACCATAATTTAAAAAATCTTTTCAATTAGCGATTTAAGATTGACACAATTGGAGAAGATTTTTTCTGGTTTAATTGTATTGCTAACAGATGATATTTTGGAATACGCAAAATCATCAATGAAAATCTTTTGGATATGCTTGCAAATAAAAATTAAATAGGATAAAATACAATGAAGATTAGTGTTGCTAATATTAATGAGAAGCAATTACTCTGTCCATAAATAAAACTCCTGATTGTCTCTTCAGATTTGTTGATGATAAACTATATTTAGTACTAAATAATTGCAAAATGTATCGTCGTTTTATTCTGCTTTTTACACTGAGTGTTTTCTTTAGCGACATCGCTACCGCACAAACAAACACTACTAAAAACTTTGAACAAAATCCTTCATTAATAACTGAACTGCCTTTTGATTCAACTTTCAAATCGTTGAAGTGGCGCAACATTGGACCCTTTCGCGGAGGAAGAGCCAATGCTGTTTCAGGTGTGTTGAAACAGCCTAATGTTTTTTATGCAGGTTATACAGGTGGCGGCGTATGGA
>JBHENB010000083.1:0-7846 GCA_046262255.1 Chitinophagaceae bacterium | reverse complement strand
GGATCAACCTGGTTGCAATCCCCAATGGCAGACCAACAGTTTTAGCCATAGCAGTATGCTTCTCATTATTACCTGTTACCTTCAACAGGCTTTTAATTTTTGATGAAGTGCCATCGATCTCATATTCAATTTCGTGCAGCATAACAACCCTATCCTTATCTGATGGCCGTAACGAAAGTTTTTTTTCTATTGCAAATTGTAATACATCTGCAGCACTGCACCGGCCTTTGTTTATCAGTGTTTCCTCATCATCCATTCCTAAATAAAACAGTTGTTTCAGTGTTAAATTTGCCTCGTGCATTCGATGGGCAATGTTAGCCGCCGCATTCGTTTTTAATTCTTCTAATTCAATATTTTGCAAACCACCCTCTTCACTTACAACCATGAATTCTTCTACAGGCTCAACTCCGCTTTCCTCAGCTTCCTCTTAACTTTTTACCGCCAGTCTCATAAACTGCATCCTCATCTGTAAGCTTCAGATCAATGATATTTTTCCAGCCATAAATAAAATCCGGGTGCCGCAATGTAGTGCGAATGAAAGTAGGGCAATGGGGCAAATTGTATATAGTTATATAACTTAAAGAATCTCTATTGGGATACCAGCATAGTATCTCATCGTCTTCAACTTCAACATATCTTTTCTCGGCAAACAACTGTTGATAATCCAGAGTTTTTTCCTCATCATTTTGTTTGAAAGTTGAGCCTCCTTTACCAGCCATTACAATATTTCTGGGGTTCCAGCTTACTTTATAATGCCATGGATTATCATCACTCTCCGGTGCTACCAAACCGCCGCAGTGACTCATAAAAGAATGTATAGTTCCGCCTTGAGCTAAAATATCATCTATTATTTTTTTTGCGCTCATATGATCAAGACCCGGATCAAGGCCCATCTCACATAAAAAAAGCAAGTCCGTTTTTTCTATATCTTCCTGCAGACTTCGCATTTCTGCGTCAACATAGGATGCGGTAAGTAATGATTTCCTATTAGCAATACAAACCTTTGCTATTACTATATGCAACGCAGGTGGCAGGAGAGATAATACAATATCTGCGTTAGCAATATAATTATCCAGCTCTTTTTTGTTATTGATGTCAAACGATGCAGCCTTACCAAATGGGGAATGATTTAATTTGTCCTGAGCCAGTTGTAAATCCGCATCTACCACTGTTAGGTTCCAGCCTTCTTCAATTGCATTAGCCAACAAATAGTCAATTAAAACAGTTGCTGATTTTCCGGCTCCAAACAAAAGAATATTTTTCATACGTTGCCGTGAATATAAAAATTTACAATCAGACCAACTTCAGATTGTGGAGGGTCAACAACTATGTACCACTCAATGCTGCCCTGTATTGGCTGGAACTGATGTTTGTAATACGGAAGGTAGCATCTACTCCTCTGTCTGTATCCGGGACTATGATTGTTTTTGTACTCTTAGCGGCAATTGTACGAGCGGAATGACTTTCTTTTTTTAATGTTTCGCCATTAGGCTTTAAATAGGTTACCTCAACGGTCACTTTTTCAATTTTAAATGGTGACCTGTTGTTTATAGTTAATTTAAGGTCTCGTATTCCACCTAATAATCCTACAGTATATTCACTGCCTTTTACACTTACCTGATTATAAATATTTACCGGTTTCGGTTTTTTTACTTGCGGGACAACTGGAGTGTCAGCAGCAGGTTTCGGATTCCCTGAGGAAAGTTGGACACCATCCTTATTTACATCGTAAGTAAAATTTTCATATGTTCTGATAAGAAAGGAACCAAACAATACGCCCGCAAGTAATACCAGAGCCCACATTAAATCTGGTAAACTATATTTTCTTTTTAAAGGTTTATTGTACGGCTGGTCTGTAGACATTTTTCTTCTTTGTTCCAGTTTTTATAAATAATAGAATTGAGATAGATTTTGGAAGACTTTACAGCCACATCCATACTTCATTAAATAGGCATTACATCACCTAAAAATTGGTGCCGCAAGTTATAAAACAATTATCAGGCAAAACCTAAATTATTACTTAAATATAGTGGTGAAACACGTTTCATCATATGGAATTTAGAGAGATTAAAAGTACCTTTGAAGTATAAAGTTTTGGCCTAAATAAATCCCCGGAATGGAAGAAAATTTGCAGCCTCCCGAAACGAATGACATAAACCGTATTATCCCCGTTAATATAGAAGAACAAATGAAGTCAGCCTACATAGATTACTCTATGTCGGTTATTGTTGGTCGTGCTTTACCGGATGTACGGGACGGTTTAAAACCTGTTCATCGCCGTATACTACATGCAATGAATGAACTGGGAATGGGCTTCAACCGTCCCTACAAAAAATCTGCACGTATAGTTGGGGAAGTGTTGGGTAAATATCATCCGCATGGCGATACAGCAGTATATGATGCAATGGTACGTATGGCGCAGGAGTGGAACATGCGGTACACGTTAATAGACGGGCAGGGAAACTTTGGCAGCCAGGATGGGGATGGACCCGCAGCAATGCGATATACAGAGGCCCGTTTGCAACGTGTTGCTGAAAATATGTTGCAGGATATTGACAAAGACACAGTGGATTTTCAATTAAACTTTGATGATTCATTAAAGGAGCCAACTGTTTTACCAACCCGGATTCCCCAGTTATTAGTAAACGGTTCCAGCGGAATTGCTGTGGGTATGGCAACCAACATGATGCCGCACAACCTAAGTGAAGTAATTGATGGTTGTATTGCATTTATTGAAAACAGGGAAATAACAGTTGAAGAACTGATGCACCATGTTAAGGCACCGGATTTCCCTACCGGTGGAATTATTTACGGCATGGAAGGAGTGAAGGCAGGCTTTCATTTTGGAAGGGGCAAAGTTGCGGTACGTGGCAAACTACATGTGGACGCAAAGGCAAACGGGAAGGAACAAATTATAATCACGGAAACTCCTTACCAGGTAAATCGCGATGCGCTATGTGATCGCATAGGCCAGTTGGTCAATGAAAGGGCAATTGAAGCTATCACTCACGTAAATAATGAATCTAATAAAAAAGAAGGTACCCGTATTGTTATTGACCTGAAGAGAGAGGCAGTTGCTAATGTAATTATCAACCAACTGTATAAATACACAGAGCTGCAAACCAGCTATGGCATTAACAATGTAGCCCTTGTAAAGGGCCGTCCACGCATTTTGAACCTGAGGGAAATGATCAGTGAGTTTGTAGAGTTCAGGCACGAAGTAGTGGTACGACGGACACAGTTTGAATTGCGGGAAGCAGAGAAAAAAGCGCATATCCTTCAGGGTTACTTAATTGCGCTGGATCATTTAGATGAAGTTATTTCGTTAATAAGAGCTTCTGCAACTCCCGACACTGCAAAAGACAACCTGGTAAATGCAGGCTGGGGATTAGATGAAATACAGGCAAAGGCTATTTTGGAGTTGCGTTTACAGCGGCTTACCGGAATGGAGCGGGAAAAAATTAAGCAGGAGTATGACGACCTGATGAAAACAATTGCCTACCTGAAAGAATTACTCGCAAACGAAGGCATGCGTTATAAGATTATAAAAAATGAACTGGAAGAAATAAAAGAAAGGTTTGGTGATGCCCGAAGGTCCGAAATTACTTACCTGGATGACGAAGTAAGCATAAAAGATCTTATTAAAGAAGAAGATGTTGTTATTACCATATCCCACTTAGGTTATATAAAACGTACGTCAGCAACCGAGTACCGTGCACAAAGGCGCGGTGGCAGGGGAGCAATGGGCGGGCGCACAAGAGATGAAGATTTTATAGAACATCTGTTTGTGGCATCTACCCACCATACTATGCTATTTTTTACAGAAAAGGGCAGGTGTTATTGGTTGAATGTATACCAAATACCAGACGGAGAAAAGAACAGCAAGGGCAGGGCCATTCAAAATTTATTACAAATTGCTCCGGATGATAAAATAAGAGCAATCATTGATATTAAAGACCTGCAGAACGTAGATTTTGTGAACTCTAACTATATTATTCTTTGCACAAAAAAAGGAATCATCAAAAAAACGGCATTGGCAGATTTTAGCCGTCCCAGGTTAACAGGGGTAAATGCTATAAACATCCTGGAAGGAGATGAACTGCTGGAAGCAAAGCTAACAGATGGAGGATGTGAGATAATGATGGCTGTAAATTCCGGAAGAGCTATACGGTTCCCGGAAAGAAAAGTTCGACCAACGGGACGCGGTGCAATAGGTGTTGCGGGTATAGAAACAGAAAGTACTGACGAAGAGGTGGTTGGTATGATTTGTGTAAATCCTACCACACCGGAACGTACGGTTTTAGTAGTAAGTGAAAAAGGATTTGGAAAACGTACTCCAGTAGATGAATACCGGGTTACCAACCGCGGAGGTAAGGGTGTGAAAACCATTAATGTAACCGACAAAACAGGTAAGCTGGTGGGGATGATGGATGTAAAGGAAAAAGAAGATTTAATTATTACGTGTAAAAGCGGAATTACTATTCGGATGAAAGTTGCTCATATAAGGGAGCAGGGACGTGCTACACAGGGAGTTAAGTTGATTAGAATAGATGAAGGCGATGAAATAGCTGCTATTACACGTATCGATGTTCAGGATGCAGCATCTGTGTTAGAAAATGGTGAAGCTGGTTTAGATGATAACGACGCAACTACAGAAGGCTTAGATTCATCTACAACAGGAAACATTACAGTTTCGTAATTTCAAACAATAAAAAAATTAAGCAATGCGTAAAATTTTCTTGTTGAGCTTTTTATTTGCAGCGTTAACTATACAAGCTCAGGATAAAGAACTAAAGGATGTTCAGGAAAATATAAGTAAAGGAAAGTACCGGGAAGCAAAGGAAAAGATAGATAAAATTTTAGCAGACCCGAAGAACCAATCCAATTCAAGTGCCTGGTATTACAAAGGAGTTATTTATAATGAACTTGGTAAGGACACAACAACGGTAGGGTTTGACAATAAGGTGCAGGCGTTTAATGCATTTAAGCGTTACCAGGAATTAGACCAAAAAAATGTTTTAATGATTTTGGAACAGAATGCCAGGCTGTTTCAACTATACGAAAATTATTACAATGAAGGCATCAGGCGTTTCAATGCAAAACAATATGACGAGGCGTTCAGGAACTTTCAAAATGGGTTGTTAGTCAAAGATTATGTTCATGGGAAAGGTTATTCCATCAACAATTTCAGCTTTTCTGCTTTAGATACGCAATTGGTTAACCTTGCGGGCTCTGCAGCTATATTAGCAAAGCAGGAAGAAGCGGCAATTCCGTACTTCCGGCAAATTGCAGATGTTAAGTTGAAAGGGGCTGATTTTAAGGATGTTTATCCAATATTGGTTGATTATTATTCACGTAAAAATGATGCAGCTAATAAGGCTAAATATTTAGCTTTAGGTAAAGAATTATACCCGGAGAATCCATATTGGGTGCAGGTGCAACTGGATGGTGCCGGCACCGATAAAAAACAAAGATTGGCAACTATAGAAGGACTTGTAGCGCAGGATCCAAATAATTATAATCTTACCATGGACTATGCAGTTGAGTTATTTAATTATACGTATGCCACTGATAAACCGGCAGACTATGCCGCACGTCAGGTTAGTTTAACCGATGTATTGAAAAAGGCGGCAGCCATGAATAATGCATCACCACAGGCAAACTTTATTATGACACAGCATCTATCTAACCAGGTATATGATCTGCAGCAGAATTATAATGCTATAAAGGGCACAAAACCTGAGGATGTAAAAAGGAAGCAACAAATACAACAAAACTTAAAGCAACTAACCGAACAGCAATTTACGTATGCACTTGCAGCATACCAGATGTTTGATAAAATGGCAACTTTGAAGCCTGCAGATATAGCAAACTTCAGATCTGTAACTAACCAGTTAATAGAATACTACAGGATAAAAAAGCAAGCGGATAAAGTAAAGGTTTACGAAGACCGTTTAAAAACTATCAAGTAAGAAACTATAAATAAAATGGGCCGGCTTTTAGCCGGCTTTTTTGTTTCATTCAAAACTTCTTATATCTGCTAAACTAAGTCCGAGAGTCTTAATGTTTGTTTTAATAACCATCAGAGGAACAGGGTCAATATGGTCTTGAAATGTTATTGGCCGGGTCGCACCTGGGTGGCTATACTTGTAGTGCCCCTTTGTATGTCTAATACATTTACAACCGTGATGCTCAAGAAACCGCTTGAAATCTTTTAGCGAGACATTATGGGGATTCATGCATAAGCGTAGGGCATACTAATAGGTTCAGTAACCTTTTTAAAGTCATGTTTGTTGTATACTTCAGTTAATTGTTCATTATTCTGAAGCATCCATGAAAACGTTGGGGGAGTGAATTGCTTTTTATTTCGTTTTACAACCCATCCACGGGTTTCTAAATCTCTTACTAATGTTTTTTTATTCATGGTGTAGCTGAAATATTCCTCCAGCACTGTTTGCCAGCTATCTCTTGCCTCTTGTTGTGTCTTGCCGTATCCAATTAAATCTAAAGCCGGGCTGAAAACGTAAAAAATGCTGTTTTCTTCGTATTCAATTAAGTCCATTTTAACTGTAATAGTGGGATGTGTTTTGCTTAAAAGTTTACCAGAAAAGCGGCTATGTTCTTTCATTTTATAAATTCAAAGTAGAATGCAAGTTAATTTAAGATTAGTGAAAATATAGTAAGCCCCACGAAAGAAAAAACTTAATATCGAAAGACTTACCTAAAAAGGTCTGAAAACAAGTATCAGAGCAATTATAATAACAATTGCAACTATTATTAGCTGACGTTCATTAACTTTTCTTCTCATAAAAGTAAAAGTAGGGAAGTAGTTTTAATACCTCACTCTGATTTGTGACAAATGGTAGAGCGATTTTTATTTAATCTGTTATTTGAATGCAACTTGCGAAGATGCTCAAACAGTAACCTGTCTATATCCTGCACGAAAGCTCAATTAACCATTTATACTAATTATTTTACTCGCAAATAGTTGACGGATTTTACCCATTTTTTCTTTTGACAAACCGGACAACTGTGCTGTTCTATTGGCTGAAGTTCTTGCGTATTACCACAAAATCCACAAGACCAATAGCCTTCCTGGTTTATTTTCTCGGTTTGCTGGTCTAATAGTTCTGGTATTGTAGGGAGGCCATAACGGACCTTCCCATCATCATAGAAAAAAACACTCATTTCTCCAGAGGGTTCTATGTACGCGGTTTGCACTTGACCCAGATGGCTGGCTCCGTGCAGCCGCAAATCCGAGAAAATCTCGTCTTTACTCAATTCTTCATGTTTAAAGTTTTCTGCTTCAAAACGGCCGTCTCTAATCAGCCTTACGTGTCGGCCTTCAACGAGATGTTCAACTTTTTCATATCTGCCGACAAAGAAGTTAATGATTCGATACATAAGTACAATAACAACAAATACCAGAATGGCCGGTAACAGACCAACTTTTTTATAAAACATGGGGTCTCCTGCGGCAGAACCCAGGGTAATAATCGTTACCAGTTCAAACACACCTTGCATAATACCTCGCCGACCAATTAACCGAAGTGCAACCAAGGTGACAATGAACATAATCATACTTCGGAATAAAACCTCTGGAAGAAAGTTCCATTCTTCTTCGCCCAACAACAATGATCGCACATCAAATAATTTTTGTATTTGTATGAATGTCATAACTGATAAATTGTTCTGTGTAATGTACGAGAAAATTACAGGTAACTTTTGGGCGTACTATTAAAAACAAATTCCTCATATCACAAGTTCTAAGAAGTATTGGCAAGAAAGAAAACAAACCCTGTGCCTACTTAACATGAAAATTATATATGAATTTAAAGGCACACAC
>JBHENB010000082.1:0-8103 GCA_046262255.1 Chitinophagaceae bacterium | reverse complement strand
TTGCCCAGGAGCCTGCTGATGCACTTCGATTTTCCTGGACTGTGCCTTCGGGAACTGCACGCCAGCAAGCCATTGGCGGATCAATGACATCATTAGGCGGAGATATAACTGCCACCTTTATAAATCCCGCAGGTCTCGGCTTTTACAAAACAGGAGATTTTGCAATTTCCCCATTTTATAAATTTACTAATAACAAAGCCACTTATTTAAATAGAACAGAAAAAGAAAAAGATCAAAGGTTTAGTTTAGGAACATCCGGGTTTGTTTTTGGAACAGGAGGATTTGGGCGGTCCATTGAAAATGTATCGTATAGCATTGCATACAATCGCAGTGCAGACTTTAATAACATCCTTTTGTATCGTGGTGCTAATAATCAAAGTTCCTACTCGCAAAAGTTCGTAGAAGAACTAAACAATTCCGGCCGCAGAGATTCAACAGTAACGTACGAATTTCCCTTTGGATCAAGCTTAGCGTTCAATACCTATTGGATTGATCCGGAGTACAACAGTGCTGGAAAGGTGACAGGGTTTAAAACAAAGTTACCCGCAGGGTCCACTTTATTGCAGCAGCACGAAATTGAAAATCGTGGCGGTGTGAATGAGTTTGCTTTAGGGGCTGCAGTAAATTTTAAAAATAAATTGATGCTTGGAGGGTCGCTGGCAATACCAATGCTTAGATATGAAAGAGATGCTACTTTTTCCGAAGCTGATGCTACAGAAAACACTTCTAATAGTTTTAATTATGCTTCTGTAACGGAAAACCTTGTAACCAAAGGAATAGGTTTCACTATACGTGCAGGTTTAATATTTAAGCCACAGGAATTTTGGAGAATTGGATTAGCCATTCACTCCCCAACATTCTATAACCTCACTGATAATTATGAAGCATCCATTACAACTGATACCGAAGACCCATCTTTAGGCGTATTGACGGACTATTCAATTGACTATACAAATGGTCAGCCATCAGAATTCAAATACGTACTTATTACACCTTACCGTGTAATGGGCAGTGTATCTTATGTGCTGAGGGAAATTCAGGATGTAACAAAACAAAAAGGATTTATTACTGCAGATGTGGAATATGTAAATTATAAAGCTTCGTCTTTTAAACAGGATGAGGAAGTGGATAATGATCCTTCTACCGAAGAATATTTACAATCGCTGAACCGGGCAATTGATAATGCATACAAGGGTGCTTTTAATGTTAAGTTAGGCGGGGAATTAAAATTTACTACTATTATGGTTCGTGCAGGAGCTGCTTATTATGGAAACCCTTACAAGAACATTAATGGAGAAAAAGGAAATAAATTAAATCTTAGCGGTGGTTTAGGTTATCGTAATAAAGGCCTTTTTGTTGATCTTACTTATGTACATGCTATGAATAAAGATGTGCATTTCCCCTACAGATTACAATATTCATCTTATTCAGGAGCTAACATCAAATCAACTGCAGGGAGTTTGTTGATGACCGTTGGATTTAAATTTTAGGCAACCAACTTCATTTATAAATCTGAAGAGCATCATAAAGGTGCTCTTTTATTTTTTCTGCACGGGGGGCCAACCACACATATTCCATATCCTTTCTAAACCATGTTATCTGTCGCTTTGCATATTGCCGTGTATTTTTCTTTATTAATTCAACAGCATCTTCCAATGAACATTTATCATCTAAATAATCATACATTTCTTTATACCCTACAGTTTGCAATGCGTTTAAATGCTGATAGGACATCAGGGAACGGGCTTCTTTCAGTAAGCCTTGTTCCAGCATTTTATCTACCCGACCATTAACGTTTTTATGCAGTTGCTCTTTTGGTAGTTCTAATGCAACTTTTATAATATCGAAATCTCTTTTTGCTTTTGATCCTTTCCTGTAATCTAAAATAGATTTTCCTGTAGCAGTTATCACTTCTAAAGCTCTCATTAACCTTTGGGGATTATGTACTTCTCCTTTTTCAAAATAGCCAGAATCCAGTTGTTGTACTTGTTGTTGCAGCCATTGCAGCCCGTGTTGGTTATAATTCTCAATTATTTTCTGTCTTACTTGGTTTGGTACATCAGGAATTATATCCATCCCTTCACAAAAGGCTTTAATATATAAGCCAGTGCCACCAGCCATTACAGCCACATCTTTTGTTTTGAATATCGCACTCACTTTTTCTAAAGCATATTGTTCAAAAGTGGCGGCATTAACTTTTTCATGTATGGTATGCGAAGCAATGAAATAATGCTTTACTTCTTCGAGTTCTTCCGGGGATGGCCGCGCCACACCTATGTTGAGCTCCTGGTAGCACTGACGGCTGTCTGCGGAAATGATCTCTGTATGAAAATGTTTAGCAACTTGAATGGCAACTGATGTTTTACCTACTGCTGTAGGTCCGGCAATGACTATTACCGTTTTAGGTTTTGTTGCCATCTGCAAAATAAACTCCGCCAATAGCGGACCTGAGTTAATATTTAATGGATGATTAAATGTCCTCTGGGTCATTAATCGGTTCTTCTAAACCGTCCCCGGGAGTTTCTCCTTCCCCCTCTTCTCCAAATCCTTCAGCACCTTTTGTTAGATCGTATTTTTCTTCTACATCTGCAAATCTTTCCCCCAATAAACTCTTAGTTCCATATTGACTTGGCGCAATTCCTTCAGAACGTATAGTAGCAGGGTATTGCAGCTTTGGATTTTCTTCTTTTGATACATTTATTAATTCAACAAGGAACGACCAGGGTTTATTAAAATCATACACATAAATAAATTTTTGGTTGGGATCTTTTATCTCAGAACCAATGGTAGTTTCTTTCATTAACAGCGGAGTAGCCTTGTATTGTTTTTTATATACTTCCAAAGAAATTTCTCTTCCGCGTTGCCAGTTATCATTGCTACGGTAAAATGTAGCATCGTGTTTGGTATCAAAACCAAATGATTTTAAAACAGCCCCGTGCAACTGGTAAAAAGTTTGTGTATGGCGAATAGTAACATCACGATAAACACTATCATCTTCCTCTAAATACACCCGAAATTTTAATACAGCCATACTTATATACAAACAAGAATAAATCCAAAAATAACAAAAGGACGTTTATTTTACAGGATGCAAATCGTATTCCGAACCCTTCTGGAGCATGTATTCATAGGCTGCTTCGTAAGTGTTAAGAATAACTCCATCCAGAATGGCATCTTTGATTGCATTCTTAATATCTCCAACCCTTCGGGAAGGTGGAATACCAAAGGTCTCCATTATTTTTTCTCCTGTAATTGGTGGCTGCCAGTAACGTATGTTGTCCTTTTCTTCCACCTCTTTGCATCTTTTTTTCACCCAGTCAAAGTTCTCCAGGTACTTCCTTACCTTGAGTTTATTTTTTGAAGTAATATCTGCTTCGCACAACAACATAAGGTCATCAAAGTCATCTCCCGCATCAAATAATAAACGTCGTATGGCAGAGTCGGTAATCTCTTCTTTAGTAAGACTAATAGGCCGCAGATGCAGCTCTACCAGTTTTTTTATATACTTCAGGTTTTCACCTAATGGTAACTTTAACCGCGTAAAAATGCCGGGAACCATTTTTCCACCTACCACCTCATGTCCATGAAATGTCCACCCGTGTCCCTCTTCAAATTTTTTGGTAGGGGGCTTTCCAATGTCATGTAGTATAGCAGCCCAGCGCAGCCATAAATTATCAGAATTTTCAGATACATTATCCAAAACCTGCAGTGTGTGGTAAAAGTTGTCTTTATGCCCTTTTCCATCAATAAATTCTGCGCCTGCTAAATCCACCATTTGAGGAAAAATTTGTTTCAATAGATCACTGTCAAATAAAAGTTTAAACCCTATGGAAGGCTTTTCTGCCAGTACAATTTTATTTAACTCATCGGAGATGCGTTCCTGAGACACAATTTTAATTCGTGGAGCATTTTTGCGGATGGCTTCAAAAGTTTGAGGATAAATGCGAAACTTCAATTGAGTGGCAAAGCGAATTGCCCGCATCATTCGTAATGGATCGTCCTGAAATGTTTGATCAGGATCAAGAGGCGTTTTTATTAATTGTTGCTTTATATCCGTAAGGCCTCCAAACGGATCTATCAATGCACCAAAATCGCTTTGATTCAAGCTAATTGCTAACGCATTAATTGTGAAATCGCGCCTGTTTTGATCATCAATGATAGTACCGGCCTGCACATCGGGATTGCGGGAATCCGATCTGTAGCTTTCTTTTCTTGCGCCTACAAATTCAATATCAAAGCCATCTGCAGTTTTTAAGTGAGCAGTCCCAAAGTTTTTAAAAAGGCTTACTTTAGGCAATGGCGAAAATTGCTGCGACGCGACCTTTGCTAAATTCAATCCATCACCTACACACACTATATCTATATCTTTTGTAGGGCGGTTCATTATTTTATCCCTTACAAATCCGCCAATTAAAAAGCACGGTATCTGAAGCTTCTTTGCTGATGCTGCTACCAGCTGCAATATTTCCAGCTCTCTTTCGCTGCAATTAATATCCATTGCAACAAAGATAAATGTTGAAAAATTTTATGGCCGTATTACAGTTATAGACCCGTCATTCCTCCATTTTAAAATCTTAGAGGGTTGAGATGGCGTTTGATCGTCCCGCCTCCATTGAATAATATAATCCACACTGTCTTTTATCTCACTGGAGATTTCAGAAAAATTTTGCGGTGGTGAATGGCCGCTGATGTTTGCGGAGGTGGACACCAGTGGTTTACCAAAGCGTTTGATAAGATGCCTGCAAAACTCATCCTGCACAATCCTGATGCCTATAGAACCGTCTTCATAGATTAATGATGCCGGCAAACCAATAGCATCATCAAAAATTATAGTTGTAGGATTGGCTTGTTGTTTTATATAATCAAATACAGCAAGGCCTGGTGCCGCTACAAATTGCAATATCTGTTTTTCTTCCGCTACAAGAATAATCATTCCTTGTTTAGCATCTCTTTGCTTTATAGTGATTATTTTTCTTATAGCTTCTTCATTGGTAGCATCACACCCAATTCCCCATACAGTATCAGTGGGATAAAGAATAGTTCCTCCTTTTTTCAGCGCTTTCAAAGCTTGGATAATATCCTGTTCAAAAGGATGGTTCATACTATTTTTTTGTAAACGTTAATTACAGACTCTGCTGATTTTTGCAGAGTAAAATTTTGTGCATGCTTTAATCCTTTTTGTATCATTTCATTGCGGAGGTCACTATTGGAATACACTTCAAACATAGCATTGGCAATCTCCACAGGACTTTGCGGATCTACGTATAAAGCCGCGTCTCCTCCTGTTTCCGGAAGACATGATACGTTGGAAGTAACTACAGGAATTCTGCTGCATAAAGCTTCTAAAACCGGCAGCCCAAAACCTTCAAAAAAGGAAGGATAGATCATAGCTGAAGCCATTTGATAAATTGCCGGAAGGTTATTTGTAACCGTTGAAGCAAGATCATTTTTCACCTCGGTATTTTCCGAAAGAAATATGATCTGGTTTGATAAATCATTTTGTTCAATAAAAGACTTTACTCTTGCCTTATATTGTTTCCCATCTCCAATCACAACCAGAGGTACTTCTTTTTTCTTTTGTAACAACAGCATTGCTTTGCAAATATTCAGCAGATTTTTTCTTTGTATTATTGATCCAACATATAAAAAAAATTCCTGGGGAAGTTTGTATTTTATTCTTACTGATTCTTTTACTTCATTACTTTTCAATTGAGTAAACGAGGGGTCGCAACTTTGATAACAAACATCAATTTTGTTCAGCGGTATTCCATAAATATTTACAATATCATCCTTTGTTTGCTTGCTTATGGCAATTATTTTATCGGCAAACTTACATGCATACTGAAATTTCTTTCGATAGATCTGTACATCAATTTTTTTAAAATGATGAGGGAAGCGTTCAAAAATAAGGTCGTGAATGGTGACAACAGATGGAATGTTTGCCTCCGATAGTTTGAAAGGAATTTCATGGCTTAATCCATGGTACAATTGGATATTTATCCTTTTAAGATCATTTTTAACCCAGTTTCCACGCCATAGGGATGAAAAAAATTTAGCCAAATTTTTTTGCGGTAAAACTTCATGAACATTGCTAAATGCAGGCTTAGGGTGCTTACTGCTTTTTCGGGGATTAAATAAAAAATATTGATGTTCCGGATAAAATTCTGCAAGCGCTGATATTAACGTCCTGCTGTAATTCCCAAGCCCGGTACTGTTATGAAAAGCCCTTTTTGCATCAAATCCTATATTCATTTTACCAGAGTTAGCAAAGCAAAGTAATTAATCCCTGTAAACTTCAATCCAATACAACTGTTGTTTTAAGTTTGTACAAATAAGTACAATGAATTTACGAGAGCTTGTTGAACAAGCCTGGCAAAGCCGGGAAATGTTGAATGATGAAAAGATATCTGATGCAGTAAGAACCGTTATTGACCTGTTAGATAAGGGGAAATTACGCGTAGCTGAACAAACCAGTATTGGCTGGCATGTAAATGAATGGGTGAAGCAGGCTATCCTTTTATACTTTTCTATTCAGAAAATGCAAACCTGGAGTTTACCACCATTCGAATTCTATGATAAAATGGAATTGAAAAAAAATTATAAGGAATTAGGAGTACGGGCTGTTCCTCATGCAGTAGCAAGGTATGGAGCCTTCATTGCAGCAAATGTGGTTTTGATGCCCTCTTATGTAAATATTGGTGCTTATATTGGTGAAGGCACAATGGTAGATACGTGGGCTACAGTCGGTAGTTGTGCTCAAATTGGCAAGAATGTTCATTTAAGCGGTGGCGTAGGAATTGGCGGTGTGTTAGAACCTTTACAGGCAAGCCCTGTGATTATTGATGATGGTTGTTTTATAGGTTCCAGATGCATTATTGTGGAAGGAGTTTATGTGGAAAAAGAAGCAGTGCTGGGTGCTAACGTAGTGCTGACACAATCAACTAAAATTATTGATGTAAGTAACACTGAACCTAAAGAATATAAGGGTGTAATTCCTCCGCGGAGTGTAGTGATTCCGGGAAGTTATACAAAAAAATTTCCTGCTGGTGATTACAATGTTAATTGTGCTTTAATCATTGGCAGGCGCAAGGAAAGCACTGATTTGAAAACAAGTTTGAATGATGCTTTGCGAAATTTTAATGTCGCTGTTTGAAAAGGTTTAAATGTTTAAAGTTTAAGGTTTTACCTTTGGAATCGTAATTCAACTTTAAACCTAAATTTTTCTGCCCGGGTGGCGAAACTTGGTAGACGCACCGTCTTCAGGTGGCGGCGTTCGAAAGAATGTGCTGGTTCGAATCCGGTCCCGGGCACTTGCGTACGTAATTGATTGATTGATTAATTAATTAATACCACATCCAGTAATTAATGATCATTCAGCGGCAAGCCTCGCCGCTGAAACTCTTTCCAGTTCAGGTATTCATCACCTTTGCGCTGTTCTACCATGGTAATGCAATCTTCAACAGGACAAATAAGCATACATAAATTACAACCCACACATTCTTCTTCTTTAATTGCATAGGTATTGTAGGGCCTGCCGTAAGTTAGTGAGATGGATTGATGAGCTGCATCTTCACAGGCAATGTAGCAAAGCCCACAGTGAATGCATTTATTCTGATCAATATTGGCAACATGGTGATAATTAATATCAAGGTCTTCCCAGTTAGTTATGGTAGGAACTGATTTACCTATAAACTCGTAAATCGTTTTGAATCCTTTTTCATCCATCCAATTGTTCAAGCCTTCACACAAATCTTCTACAATTCTAAAACCATATTTCATAGCTGCAGTGCAAACCTGGACAGTTGTTGCACCAAGCAACATAAATTCAACTGCGTCTTTCCATGTGCTGATACCACCAATACCGGACACAGGAACTTTACCAGTCGTTTCATCCTGACTAATAGTAGATAAAAATTTTAAGGCAATGGGTTTTACCGCAGGGCCGCAATAGCCGCCATAGACTGACTTACCGGCAACATAAGGATTGGGAACAAATGTATCCAGATCAATTCCTGTAATCGATTGGATAGTGTTTATTAATGACAATGCATTACTTCCCGCTTCCACTGCTGCTTTGCCGGCCGGCACTACAGAGTGTACATT
>JBHENB010000081.1:0-8240 GCA_046262255.1 Chitinophagaceae bacterium | reverse complement strand
GTTCTGTAGTAACTTCCATCTCATAGCTTTTACTTAAGTGATACTTAATGCAATCATCGCAGCGAAGCCATACTTGCAACCAGGCCCGGCATTTCTTTTGTCTTTTTGTCCAATGCACCATCTTCATAGGTATTTGTCCAGGTTCCATAACTGCTTCATCACCAGATTATCTTGCTTAAGATCACCTCATTCATTTTTTCCCTGTAATCATTAAACTCGTTAATCAGGCTTGCCATCCCAGAAAATTCAGACTGCAAAAATAGACATTCACAAGGAGCACAATTGTTAATCTCCCCTTTGAATTATTTTTTTATAAATTCATTCATCAAATAAGTCATTATGAAAAGAATAATTCTTGTACTTACCATTTTTACTGCAATTGTTGCTATGTCGTTTGCTTTTACTGATGAACCCCCCCGTTTTAAAAATTTAAAGGTTCTGCCAAAAAATATTAATAAAGAGGAGATAGATAGCGTGATGAAGTCTTTCACTGTTGCACTGGGTGTTAAGTGCAACTTTTGCCATGTTTTTAACCAGGAGCAGAAGGCTATGGATTTTCCATCAGATGGAAATAAGCATAAAGAAATTGCAAGAGGAATGATAAAAATGACTCAAAAACTGAACAAGAAATATTTTGATATAGAAAATACAAAAAGTGTACACGCAAACCTGCAGGTTACCTGCTATACATGCCACAATGGTAAACCTGAACCTGCAAAATTTCCGTCACTGGCACAGGAGAGGCCCCGGCAAAGACAGCAACAAAATACAGTTGATTCTACAAAACTTAAGTAATGAACACTAATCAGCAATTTGATTTTGGAATGATAGGCATCGGAGTAATGGGCAGTAATTTATTACTGAATCTGGCCGATCATGGTTTTGCTGTTATTGGCTTTGACCTGAAGCCCGAAAGAGGAAAAGCATTAGAAGCTGCTGCAAAAGAAGGCACAGTAGTAAAAGGAGTAAATAATCTTGCAGAAATGGTGCTTGCTTTGAAGAAGCCGCGGAAAATAATGATGTTGGTTCCGGCAGGTAAACCCGTTGATGATGTGATTAGCAATTTGCTTCCTTATTTGGAGAAAGGTGATATTGTAATTGATGGAGGCAACTCTTTTTTTAAAGACACGTTGCACCGCATTGAATATTTGCAGGATAAAGGAATCCATTTTTTTGGGATGGGTGTATCCGGTGGTGAATTAGGGGCACGTATTGGTCCAAGTATGATGCCCGGTGGCGATAAAGAAGCATACCAGTACCTGAAGCCTTTACTGGAAGCTATTGCTGCAAAGGCAGATGGGGAGCCATGTGTAGCCTACATGGGTAATGGCGCTGCAGGCCATTATGTAAAAATGGTGCATAACGGTATTGAATATGCGCTAATGCAAATGATCAGCGAAGCGTACGATTTGATGCACCGTGGTGCCGGTTTTACCAATCCTGAGTTACAGGAAGTATTTCTAAGATGGAATGAGGGAACATTACAATCCTTTCTTATAAAAGTTACAGCAGATATTTTTAAAACAGGCGACAATGATACACCCGGCAATGATGATTTCTTAGTGGATAATATCCTGGATCAGGCAGGAGCAAAAGGCACCGGTAAATGGACATCTCAGGAGGCCATGAATTTGCCCGTTGCCATTCCTACTATTGACGCTGCTGTAGCAGCCAGAACTTTATCTGTTTATAAAGAACAAAGGGTGCAGGCTGCAGAACTATATAAACCCAGTGTGGAGGCCGTTGGTATTTCGAAGAAAATATTGGTTGAAGATCTGGAAAATGCATTGAGCTTTTGTTTTATTATGGCATATGCACAAGGCTTACACATGCTTGCAAAAGCATCGCTAGAATTAAAAATGCAAATACCATTGCCCCATGTAATTAAGGTATGGCGTGCAGGTTGTATCATACGTTCTGCAATGCTGGGTGATTTTTACAATGCGTATAAAAAAAATAAGGAGCTGGAAAATCTGTTGCTCGATGCTGATGTTGCTGAATTCGTAAAGGCAAAATTGCCGGCTATTAAAAAAATTATTGTGCAAGGTGTTACCAGCGGCATTGCTTTACCGGGCATGATGAGTGCCCTGGCGTATTTCGAATCTTATAACAGTGAACGGATGCCCACCAACCTTATACAAGCCCAACGCGATTATTTTGGTGCACACACGTACAGGCGTGTTGATAGAGAAGGTGTATTTCATACCGAGTGGCATCAGTGAGGGGTGTTAAAGTTGAGAGGTTGACAAGTTGAGCAGTTGATAAGTTGAATGGTTGATAAGTTGTATGGTTGACAAGTTGAAAAGGTTTAGTTAAACTGACTTTTAAAAAAGCATTATATTTATTATGCAAGCGCATCAAAGTTTTACAGAATTAGAAGTTGGGAAAAAGGCAAGGTTATTAAAAAATGAGATAAAAGAATTAATAGAGGCGTTTCCTGCTGAAGAGAAGTTTCGTTTATCTGATCAACTTATACGTTCCTCAAGATCAATAAATTCAAATATTGCTGAAGGGCATGGCCGGTTCACTTTTAAAGACCAAATTCATTTTTGTGTTCAAGCAAGAGGGTCACTTAGTGAAACTTATAACCATTTGATAGACGCACTCGATTGCAACTGTATAACCGAGGGAAAGCTTGAGTACTTTAAAATTAAAATAGATGAAGCACATCGGTTGCTAAACGGATATATTTCGTATTTGCGCCGTAACATTAATTCCCCCTCAACCTAATCAACCTATTCAACTTATTCAACTAACCAACCTTTCAACTTATCAACTTGCCTTCAGTAAACCAACCCACAATAATCTTCATCTTTGGCGGAAGCGGTGATCTTACTTATCGAAAACTTATTCCCGCATTATACAATTTATATTTAGACGAGTACCTTCCTGAGCAATTCTATATTATAGGAGTAGGCCGGATTGTTTATACGGATGCAGCTTACAGAGCACACATAAAAAAAGGGGTGCAGGAATTTTCCCGCCGTAAAGCTGATGTGAAAGGTAGTTGGTCAAGCTTTGCACAACATGTAGGGTACTCCAAACTGGACCTGATGCAGGATAAAACATACAAATCCATTGCAGCTCAAATAAAAAGAATAAAAAAAGAATGGAGTGCAGAAGCAAATGTTATCTTTTATCTGTCAGTAGCACCACAACTGGCTCCGGGTATTGCAGAAAAATTGCATGCAGCTAAATTAACTACAGATAGCAAGCGAAGCCGTATTGTTTTTGAAAAACCTTTTGGTCATGATCTGCAAAGTGCAAAGCAATTAAATGACCAACTATGCAGGATGTTGAAGGAAGAGCAGATATACAGGATTGATCATTATTTAGGAAAAGAAACAGTACAAAATATATTGGCACTTCGCTTTGCAAATGCCCTTTTTGAACCTGTATGGAATAATCATTTTGTAGATCATGTGCAAATAACTGCTGCCGAAATGGTAAGCGTTGAAAACAGGGGCAGCTACTACGAAAACTCCGGTGCATTGCGGGATATGGTTCAGAATCATATGTTGCAATTGTTATGTATGATAGCAATGGAAGCTCCGGTTTCATTTGCAGCAGATGAAATACGAAATAAAAAAGTAGATGTGTTGAATGCCATCCGCAGGTTTGAAAAGGATGATATACATCAACATGCGGTTCGTGGACAATACAGTGCCGGTTGGATGCATGCTACTGAGGTAAAGGGTTATCGTGAAGAAACTGGAGTAGCGGCAGATTCTTCGGTAGAAACATTTGTGGCGCTTAAATTTTATGTGGATAATTGGAGGTGGAAGGGAGTGCCTTTTTATGTTCGCACCGGCAAATGCTTAACAGAGAAAGAAACGCTTATTGCCATACACTTTAAGCCTGCGCCGGATTATGCTTTTCCAGACGAAGCAGGTGAAACATGGCGTGCCAACCGCCTCACTATAAGCATTCAGCCACAGATGGACATCCGGTTGCGGTTTCAGGCAAAAACACCGGGTCCTCAAATGACCTTACAACCTGTAGATATGATATTTAATTATGCTTCAAAAAATGAGCATCCTGAAGCATATGAAACATTACTGGAAGATGTAATTGAAGGGAACGCTACCCTTTTTATGCGCGGCGACCAGGTGGAAGCTGCATGGGAAATAATTACGCCTATAATGGAGCTTTGGAAAGCAAAGCTTCCCGTAGATTTCCCCAATTATGCACCGGGCACTTGGGGGCCCGAAGATGCAGAAGCATTGATTGCAAAAGATGGCCACCATTGGATAACCTTGCCTGCAGAGCATACAAAAAAGGAGTGACGCCTGTGCTTTTTCGCACCCTAAAAAACCATAGGTAAGCTTTCCAGGCGCAGTACAATGCAAATTCTAAAACTAATGGCTAATAAAAAACTTACCTTACAACTAATCAGGCACGTTTTTTATCTTTAAAACTGTTGTTCACTTTTAAAATCTTTAATTATGCGTTGGCAAGGTCGCAGAGAAAGTAGTAATGTAGATGACCGCCGGGGTATTTCCGGTGGGCAGTTGGCAGTTGGCGGTGGCGTTATAGGCGTTATTGCATTAGTTTTAAATCTTCTACTTGGCGGTAACGTAGACCCATCACAAATACCTCAGATAGGCGGTGGCGGACCGGCAACAGAGCTTTCCGCAGAGGAGCAGGCAGCAGATGAACAACGTGCAAAGTTTGTAAAAGTAGTTTTAGCCGAAACAGAAAATGTGTGGAATAGATTATTGGGGGAAGATTACCCCGAGCCTACACTTGTGCTATTCCGGGAGGTAGTGCAATCCGGTTGCGGTAGCGCCAGCTCACAATCCGGCCCGTTTTATTGCCCTGGTGACCAAAAATTATATATAGACCTGTCTTTTTACCAGGAACTCCAAAACCGTTTTAATGCTCCCGGTGATTTTGCAATGGCATATGTTGTTGCACATGAAGTAGGGCATCATATTCAAACACTACAAGGTACTTCTGAAAAAATGGCCCGTCTGCGCGGACAGGTTAGCAAGGAACAGTATAACGAATATTCGGTGCGCATGGAACTGCAGGCAGATTTTCTTGCCGGTGTTTGGGCACACCATACACAGCGCATGGAAAAGATTTTAGACCCGGATGATATTAGTGAAGCTCTGAATGCAGCCAACGCTATTGGCGATGACCGGCTGCAAAAACAGGCACAAGGTTATATAGTGCCGGAATCATTTACCCACGGTACTTCTGCGCAACGTATGTATTGGTTTAAAAAAGGCTACGAGACAGGTGACATTAACCAGGGGGATACATTTAGTGCTACCAGGCTTGAGTAATCACTCCGTTTCATTCTTCTTAAATAAAAAAGAAACAAGCCGCGGAATTGTTGCTCTGTTATTATCATCAAACCATTCCTTTAAATCTACGCAAGTAAAGCTGTTTGCTAGTGCACAAGCACAAAAATCGGAAATGTGGTGGATGAAATATTCAACCTTCACTGACGTACCGTCTTTAATAAAATTAGCCTGACTGCCTTGTAGTTGTTTAAAAGGGTGTAACTCACAAATATAAAAGTACCCGTCAGCAATCAGTGTATTACTTGCTTCTTTAAAAATGAAATCAATATTTTCTATATGCTCCAAAATCAGGCTACAGGTAATAAGGTCCTTTTTTTCAAATGACCATGGCATTGTTATATCTGCTTGTTGAAAGTTTACATTCTCGTTTTTTATTTTGCTTTTTGCAGCCTGCAGCATCTCCTCAGAGAAATCAACAGCTACTAAATTCGATGCCTTGTCTGCAAGCCATAAAGTATTTTTCCCTGTACCACAACCAATTTCCAACACTTTAGAAAAAGATATATTTTCCAAGACTTTTTTTGCAGCAATTTCTTCAAGGTCTCTTGTTCTGTTTTCTACAGTATCATATGTCTTTGCCCAGTTATTATATGCTTCCTGCGTGTTCATGTATTTAAGAGTTGATCATGTTGTTTCCAGGTGTTAGAAGTAATTTCAAATCTTACCTCACCATTGTCTTCTTCACCTTTTTGTTCCCATCCAGCCTCTAAATAAACCTTTTCTGCTCTTGTATCTGGTGAAGTAGTCAGCCATATTCTTACTTCACCTCTGTTGAAATACCAATCAAGCATCCTATTGTGCAATTTTCTACCAATGCCTTTTCTTTCGTGTTCAGCATGAATAAATAATGCCCATACCCTCTTTGATTTTTTATCAACTATGGCAATGCCAACAACAGTATTGTTGATTTCGCATAACCAACCCTCACCATATCTGTCAGGAACTTATATAATCTGACTCTTTAACCAGGAAATGGTTGTGCAGTTGATTCTCTTTTACGGATAGCCGTACCCCATGTAAACCCTTTATATCACTAACTTTTGCTTCTCTGAAAATCATAAGTATTTCGTCAATGTGGAAAGAGACAAAGAATAATATTTAAACCTTTCGGTCTGTTTTTCTATAGCGGTTGCTATGCCTCGAAAAGCTATTTAATTTCCCCGAGGCATCCCGTTCAAATCGTAACTCCTCTCCTAAAGTATCATCGCTTCGTACCCTGCGGAAAAGATCTCTGGAGATATATTTAAACAGAGTCAGTTCATTTGCAGGATCGTCAGATGGTAATCCGAAGAGGGCTAATTTACCCTGCCAGGGTAGAACAACCAATTCTCCACGCCAGGTATAATTCTCAAAGTAACCGCCGTACTCCAATAAATTGATGGTATCTGGTTTGGAGGGTGATTTAACCTTATTAAGTATATTAAAAATACCACCGGCATATTTGCCTGCATTTATACCCTGGGCATTAATCATCACCACCACACCCAGTTTTTCTTTTATATTCATTTGTAACAAAGAAAGATATCCCGGACAAGAACCTCCATGACCTGTGTATGTTACCCCATCTACCTGGTAAGTGGCAAAACCTAATCCCCATGTAGTTTTCCAATCTGGCTCCATCCATTGCACCCGGTGCATTTCTCTTAAGGTGGAGGCTCTTATTAATTCTTTACCACCAGTACTCAAGAGCCGAAACTGCCAGGCGGCAAAACGAGCCAGGTCTTCCACTGTTGAGGAAAAGCCTGCTGCAGCAGCAATACCATTTGCATTAAAAAATGGAAGCTTTTTCCTTTGTCCGTCTCTGTATAATGCGCTATAACCAGTTGCTAACTGGTTACCCCACAAATTTTGGGGCATATAAGTACGTGTGTTTGCTAAACTCAATGGCTTAAGAATATTTTCTTCAATGTATTTTTCGTAAGGCATGCCTGAGACCTTTGCTACTATCTGCCCTAAAATAGTTAACCCAAGGTTACTGTATTGCATATAGGTGGAAGCAGGATAAAGAGTTTGTTGCATTCCCAACTTGTCAGCAACTTCTTTTTCTGTGGGAAATTTGAATTCGCCGGTCCAGTATGGATAATCTGATTCTCTGGGCAGGCCTGATGAGTGGGTTAATAATGAACGTATGGTTATTGGTGCGCTTTCCTGAAATTGCTGTTTTAAGTTAAAGGACGAAAGAATGGAACTTACCGAGTCATCTAACCTGAGCTTACCTGCTTCCCATAATTGCATAATAGCAACAGAAGTAAACAGCTTTGATATGGAGCAGATACTGTAAAGTGTCTCTGTACCTGAAGGTGTTTTCTTTTCCAGGTCTGTAACTCCAAACCCTTTTTTATAAATAATATCCTGGTCTTTAACAATAGCTACAGACAACCCCGGAAGCTTGTCATAGTCACGCTTTGCGTCCAGCCAGATATTTATAATTTTTAATGCCTCACTATAATCAGTTGATTTTAGTTGAGTAAGTGCATGGGTAGAAAAAAACAGGCATGTAAGTAAAATAAATAAGTATTTCATGTAACCCGGTTTAATAAATAAATTTACTTACTATTTACATTCTCAAAACTTTCCTGGCAATTATACTTTCAGTTTGTCTGTCCGCATAACATACAAGCCGTATAAGAAGGTTATGGTTCGGCTATAAAACCAAATACCCCTACCTTTGCCGTCCTTTCACAAAAAGCTACCGGGAAGGTGCCCTGTAAGAATGAAACAGCCTGGTTCTCCAGGCATATTTAAACGGTAAAATAAAATTATGAAGCGTACATTTCAGCCGCACACCAGACGTAGAAAATCCGTACATGGTTTTCGCAAGCGTATGCAAACAGCCAATGGCAGAAAAGTGCTGGCAAGCCGCCGTGCCAAGGGTCGTAAAAAACTAACAGTAAGTGATGAAAGCAGTTTAAAGTAGACGGCCCACCC